>CAZQMG010000039.1:0-14996 GCA_964594375.1 uncultured Clostridia bacterium
ATGCTCAACAAAATGGCCGTAAATATTGGGGTCTATTTTGCCGATTACTCTTTCTACGTCCACTTTAATCCTATAGCTTTCTCTCACTTTTCCCCCCTTTGGTGTTTAAAATTTTTATCCAAATAGATTTAAACAATCCCTATTAACAATTGGTATAAAATCTTTTAAAAGGTTCCCCGCATTTGATTCGTTTTCTCTCTAGTTTTTCCTGGTAGAAATTTCCATCTTTCCCAAAATTTAGCCCATTTTCGATCTATAAAATCGAGTTCTTAAATTGCTTTGCATATAGGTGGCATTTCACAGTTCTTTCATCTACCAAGAAATTCTTTGGGTCTTCTTTTTTACAGATATCCATGACAGAAGGACATCTTCCCGCAAACTTACATCCGACTCTAGCGAACTCCTTAGCTTCGAGTGTTGAGAGCTCGATCTTATCTTTCCATTTTTCTCCCAGCACTGGTTTCGGAACGGATTCCTTAAGAATTTTAGTGTAGGGATGCAGAGGTTCAGACAGGACCTTTTCAACAGGTCCCATTTCTACAAAGTTACCCCTAAGCATTATAGCTATTCGATCGCTAATGTAATATGCAGTAGCCAGATCGTGTGTTATATATATAATACTAACACCACTCTTTTCTTTAAGCTCCTTAAATAGATTAACTATGGACATCCGGAGCGAAGCATCCACCATCGAAACCGGCTCATCCGCAATTAAAAGAGAAGGCCTGGGTATGAGTGCTCTGGCTACGGAGACCCTTTGAAGCTGACCACCTGAGAGCTCATGAGGGTACCTTCCCCGAACTTCCTGCAAAGAAAGCCCCACCGACCTTAAGGCATCATCCACAACCCCATCGGTACTCTCTCCGCTCTTGGCCATGCCATAGTTAACCGCCGTCGCGTAGAGGTATGTGTCAGCTCGTTTCAGAGGATTAAAGGTCTCAAAGGGATTCTGGAAGATGGGCTGAACTCTCTCCATAAAGCGCATCCGCTCTTTCCGGTTTTTTATCCTCGTCACGTCAATGCCTCTGTAAAATATACTCCCATGAGTCAGTTCAATATCGTGAAGTATCAACCTGGCAAGGGTCGTTTTGCCGCTGCCGCTCTCACCAGCTAATGTGAATATCTCTGGATTGGCGGATCCCATCTCAAAATAGACTTCATTAACAGCGGTTAACCTGGTTCCGGTTAATAAACCGCCTATGGAGAAAACCTTTGTTATATCTTTAACGGAAAGGAGTTTGTCGCTATTTACCATCACCGCTCTCCTTTGAAACAAGGAAACAGGCCACCCTGTGTCTATCCCCGACCTCAATTAGCGGTGGCACCTCTTCTCTACAGATACCCATTACGGAGGAGCATCTTGGATGGAACCCGCAGCCCTTTGGCGGATCGGCAAGGTTAGGAGGAGCTCCCGGGATACTTATTCGGTGTGATTTATCACCAATCATGGGAAGGGAATCTATCAGATGTTGTGTGTAGGGATGCAGAGAATTTTCGAATATATCACTGGCCTTTGCTTCCTCAACGATTCTACCAGCGTACATTATAGCAATCCTATCGGCTATGTTTGCATGGACGGCCATATCGTGGGTGACCAGTATTATGGTGTTTTTCTGCTCCTTCTGTATCTCCTTGAGGAGCTGCAGGACACCCCTCTGCACGATTACGTCCAAAGCGGTGGTAGGCTCATCCGCAATGATAATATTGGGTTTGAAGATAGTAGCGAGAGCTATAGTTACCCTCTGCTTCATCCCCCCAGAAAGGTGATGAGGATATGCTTTCAGAACTTCCCTCGGCAGGCCAAGCTCTCCCAAATGATCCCTCATCCGCCTCATAAAATCCCGTTTTTTTTCGATTTTCTGATGAGCCTCCACAAAATCGCGGAAGGTCTTATATATCCTCCTCACCGGATTGAGAACACTCATGGAGCCCTGCAGTATGCAAGAGATAGACTTCCATCTTATCTTCCTTAGCTCATCCTCCTGCAAAGATAAAATATCGAGACTTCCATCCCCAAAGCTATAAAGCGCTTTACCGCCTACAACCGTTAAAGGGGACTTTACCGCTCCGGAGAGGACCTTCATAAAAGTGGTCTTTCCACAGCTCGATTCGCCTGCAATTCCGAAGATTTCGTTCTCGTTTATCTCAATAGAAACACCATCGACCGCTCTAACGGTTCTCTTAATTCCGTAAACGTCTGTCATATAGTAGGCTTTTAAATCCTCTACCTTAAGTATCCCCATTGTTTAACTAACCCCCTATTCTCAGAAGTCTGGTTCTCGGGTCAATGTATTGGTTAAGGCTTGCGAAGAGCAGGTAGAGACCTACAAATAGAAATGTACTGATTACAATTGGAGCTGCTATCCACCACCATACGCCCGCAACCAGTGCCTGATGCTGGTTAGCCCAGTATATAGTGGTACCAATCGTTGGCGTATCAGTATCTGAGAGTCCCAAAACGGCAAGCGATACCTCCAACCCCATGGACCACAGCATATTGTTTATCATGGTAGCAAATACTATAGGCATAACAAAGGGCAGGTGTTCCTTGAGAGTTATAGGGAGAGACTTCATACCAGAATAAACCGCGGTACGGGTAAACTCCCTCTCCTTCAAACTCAAGACTTGGGACCTAATCAACCTCGCATCCCACGCCCATCCGAGACAAGCCATTATCAAACTCAAGAGAAATAGGTTCATCTTTTCTTGAAAAATGAAGTTGAAGAGTATGAGTAGGGGAAGCATCGGTATAACAATGAAACTGTCGTTTATCGACATTAGAATTCTATCGCTGATGCCGCCTTTATAACCTGCCGTTAACCCCACCAAAATTGATATGATCCGGGACAGCAGGGCTGTACTAATACCAAACAGAAGGGAATTCCTTATGGCAAATGTCATCTTCCAGAGGATGTCCTGCCCTCTGGAAGATGTTCCAAAGAAGTACTTTATAGAAGGCGGTTGATCGCTTGGGACATCATAGGAGGAACTTGGGTCGTAGGGGGAAAAGAAGGAAAGGCTCGAAAAAATAATAATCCCGATAATAATGATGAAGGCAAAGCGAAACCTTCTATCATGTTCATACAGATTCTTTATAGTACTAATCATCTTCCGTCCTCCTTTATCGATGTCTGATTCTTGGATCGAAAAGCGGATAGGCAAGATCTATTATCAAAATGGCTAATGCCACTCCTATAATGGAAAAGATAGCTATTCCTATTACCAGGCCGTAGTCACCCGAGAACACGGCGTTATAGGTTAGATACCCTAGTCCCGGATAACTGAAAACGTACTCTGTGATGAGGGCACCGTTGAAAATCATTCCCAGCTGCAGGGCGAGTCCCGTAACCTGGGGAAGCAGAGCATTTCTCATAACGTATCGGAAGAGGATATTACGGTTGGATACTCCTCCCATTTCAGCGTAGACGACGTAATCCTCGGAAACAATATTCGATACCAGTGAGTTCATGCCCAAAAACCATGCTCCTCCACTAACTATCACAAGAGAGAGGGAGGGAAGAAAAGCGTGCTTAAGGAGGCTGGTTATGAACCTCCAACTGAAGGAAAAATGCACGCCGATAGCCAAACCGCCGCTTAAGGGGAAGATAGGTAAGATGTAAGCAAATAGTACCAAAATGACAAATGCCATTATATAATAGGGAGTAGGACGGATGGCCATACAAAAGACACCCAAAGTACGCGCCCATCCTCGCTGGCTGAAGTATCCAGCCAGTCCTCCAATTAGATTGCCAACAGCCCAAGCTATAAAGGCAGAGGTGAGCAGAAGACCGACCGTCCAGGGAAGTGACCGTCCGATTAAATCCATGACAGGCGTGGGAAAAGAGGAGTAGGATGGGCCAAGATCAGCTTTAAGTAGGCGCTTCCAGAAATTGAAGTACTGCTGAAAGATACCTCCTTCCAGTCCATATAACTCTGTGAGGGCCTGTCTTATTTCAGCCACAGCCTCTGGATGCGTATATTGTCCGCTCATGTTTGCAGTAGCGATGGCGGACTCGACGGGATCAGTGGGTGCCAACCTGGGGATAACAAAGGTTATAGTTATACCGATGAAGATAACCAACAAGCACTGCCCGACTCTCTGCAGACAATATCTAAAAAAAAAGCCATGCTTCATACTTTTCTTCTCCTCGCTTTAACAACCTGAAAAGCCCCCTGCACCATGAGGTGCAGGGGGAAACATATCCTATTCTGTTGTCTTCGGTCTTATCATTGGAAACATGTATTTGCTGTTAGCCCAATTAGGAACAGGGTTCGTGTAAGGATTTTCGAAAGTCGGGAAACCCTCCCAGTAGTACTCATCGCAAACTGTGAACACATTGTAGGACATAAGGGGGATGAGAGGCATCTCTTCAACACAGAGTTTCACATACTCCAGTCCCAATTCCAGACACTTTGGGTCATCGAAGTCGAGTCCCTGTATCCCTTCAATTATGCTATCCAGTTCTGGGTTCTTAAATCGCATGGGGTTTTTGAAGACTACAGGCTCTCCGGAAGGTCTATAGTAATCGGAGTGCCAGGATTCGAGAAACCAGAAGAGGTCGGGATGACCGCCCCAGGTCTCGATACACCATGCCATAAAAGCATCACCGTCACCATAGGACATGGACTGCCACAACAATTTGATGACTACGGTCTTAGCATCTATGCCAAACTTTCTCCACTGCTCCGCAATCATAGTGCCGCCTCTGGTCATGATTGGGCGCGCCGGGCCCTCGACGGCTATGGAGATCTTCCACGGTGTTCCATCTGGAAGCAGCCATTTGCCCGCCTTGTCCCTTGTGAAACCGTTTCTCAAAAGGAGCTTTTCGGCCACATCAGGGGCATGTTTCCACCACCCATAGCCCAATGCCTTCTTAATCTCCACGGGGTCAGTAGGTACCTGATTTCCTATATCCCCCAGATCCTTTCTAGCTCGTTCCGCAATCCTGAGAGTTGCAGATGAATCGTAGGGATGAAAAGGTTTGCCGTCAATGTCAATATCGAGGGTGAAGTCCCCCAGCCACTCTTCCATGGAGTCGAAATACCAACTCAGGTAACCCCCGGTGGGAGGAACAGCAATAGCCGATATCGTTGCGGCTCCTTTATAGGAAGCCAGGGATACGTCAACAATATCAATCAGCAGAGTGAGAGCCCAGCGGACGTCCCTAATGTTGAGAGGGTACCTCTCATTGTTGAGGATCAACGCAGGCAGAGTAGGATCGGGATGTGCCCATGGGAAGCCCTTGAACCAGCCTTTAGAAGTGGGATTCTTTTCAGCCAGAGTAATCCTCCCCTCAGGAGCTAAATCGTGGATAACGTCGAGATCGTGCTTTATCTGGGCCATAACCCTTTTATCACTCGGCCCGGGATTGATGTAGAGGGCGTATTTAGGCTGAGGCATCCCAAACCTGGCCAGACTTGTCCTCTGCCAATCCTCTCTTCTCTCCCATAGAAACCAGTTTCCTGCTTTATCATAGTCCTTTAGCACATACGGTCCCAGGCTGACAGGGGGATTGAAATTGAAGGCCACTGGATCCTCGACCTTTTCAAAAATGTGCTTTGGCATAATAAAACAGGCGCTCCAGCGGACGGTGAAAAGTCCGTGGAATCTGGAATTTGGCTTCTTAAGCTCAAAAACGACCGTGTAGTCATCCGTCTTGTAGACCTTGTCAACGAAAACTTCAAAATTTGCACCATAGGCCAGCACACCTGGATGAGCCATACAAGTCTCAACGGTGTAAACAAGGTCGTCCGCCGTAAATTCCACGCCATCACTCCAGTAGATTCCCTTTCGGAGTTTAGCGGTCATCCTAGTAAAGTCCTTGTTGTAAATAGGCTTCGTGGCCGCCAGAGAGTTATCCCATGGAGTGCTTATACCCGCATCAGGGTCTATGTACCACAACGTGTCGAGGGCAAGCTGCTGTAGTCCTGTTGACGAAGTAGTCACCCCTGGTGCCCATCTATTGAAGTTATCTGGGTTCTCGATTCTACCTGCCGGGTCCTCAATTATAATAGTCTCGCGTCTCAGGACGCCCGGCGCTACTTCAAGGGTCTTTTCGGCTGCAAAAGCGGGTAGAACCGTCAATGTGGCAATGATACATACCATCATCACCAATAAAAATTTTTTCCTTAACTTACTCATCATCACATCCTCCTTTGGACATGGTTCATTCTTCTGTGGAAAGTTTCTAAAAGAGAAACTAACCTTTCCACACTTCTCTGTTAGAAAGTTTTCCTTTGTTATGAGCTAACATCCTGCCTATCTTTCACCTCCCTCCGGGCCTTATTTTTAGCTTTTTCCTTTTTTTAAACGAAGCACCTCGACTACCTATTTATTGCATAAATGATGCAGTAAAATCACTCTAGTTCCAACCTCATCACAATATCCTGAGCATAATTACCGAAGCTGTTGCCAAATATATTCACTCCTCCAATATTATTAGCATTCTCCTTAATCCCAATTTTGACCTTTATGGAGGTGTGATTTCTAATACCTAAATCGGATATTACGACATCGGATACTTTCACTCCATCTACAAAAGACCCAGTTTTAGTAATACTCCATCTTTTGAGAAGTCCATACTGAGACCCGGCTAGCTTCCACCATTCTGGTGTTAGTTTTCCCCGCTTGTCTCCAAAATCACCGGGGGAGGTCCAACTTCCTATTTCTACACCATTTATCCATACTGTTATATCTGAGGGCCAGTTCTTACTAGTGCCGACAACTTCTGAGGATAATTCCATGCTTACCTCAAGCTTCTTCAATTCTTTATCAACAAGCAAATTGTTGGGGAATTTATATTCCACAAATCCTCTTTCAAACCAAATTAAACTGGCTGTAGAGCGAGCGGGTTCATGAAAAGAGGCAGGTACATCCAAAAGACCAATAATTTTATTCTTTGAACATAAACCACAGGGAGGGCTTACTTTAAAATCTGTGTATAATCCCACTGGCATCTCTACCTCAATGATATCTTCTTGAGGTTCTCTTTTCATGCTGGGTAACTGAAAGACTATTTCCTCATAACAGGGGGAACATAATTTTTGAGCCCCTTTTTTGCCGGAAGCAATTTCCACCTTGACTAAACCAGCTTCTTCTAAAAATTTGAGATTAGTTGATACAGTAGATTGGGGAATACCCAGCTTTTCAGCGATATCGCTCACATTGAGTTTCTTATCTTTCAATAAATCCAATATATTCAGCCGGACTTTGGAAGCCAGAGATTTAATAATCGCGTATGCATTTTCCCTATCTTTAGTTACCTGGACAATTAGAAGTTTATCTTCCATTTTTAACAAGCCCCATTTTTATCGCGAACATATCAATTTTATTGATACTCATCATCTTTTCTATTATTATAATAGAAATATTTAAAGTGTCAAGAGGGGAAAAGCGAGATTTGGTGAAAAGACAAGTATTTTTCGCATTTATGACTAGTTGACTTGCTAAAAAGTCTGTTTTTTTATTCCTAGTAATCTCTCTAATTTAAGTATCAATTTTAGTGATACTTAACATATAATGAGGTATTTGGAGTATTGAAAAGAAACTTGGATAGTAAGATAAGGATTATTTCAGTAAGGGATATGAACAAAAAAGGAAGAAATATTTGTCATTAGATTGCTTCGGCTTCACCTCCATTAGACAAATAACGAAAACTCTGAGCTCCTTCAGGAAATAGGTTGTTTTCAAGCAACGAGCAATAAGCGAGGGATTTCGATTCACGATTCACTATACGCTATCCGCTACACGCTATTAGCTCTCTTTTACAATAGATTCATCCAGTCTTCTCAAAGAAAAATTTCTTCTTCCCAGTTTTTCTTTTACCGTTTCAATCATTACTCCCTCATGGCCGGCGAAAATCAATTTATCGCTAAAATCGAGGCTTCCGTTTCTGTTGGAATCCTCATAGAGTATTAGAGTATGGCTAAACTCTTCCTCCTCCTCCTCTCGGCTCATAATAATGTCTCCTACTCTTAGAGTGTTCTCTCCTGTTCCGATGCTGATAATTATGTCATTTCCCTCCTGGTCAATTAGCCTGTCATAAGAATCGGTAAGGAGTGTTAGCGAAGAATCACGCGCTTCTATCCGCAAAGGACCTATTAATAAGAAGTAGTACCTTTCATCTTTTATGTCCAGACCCATTGGGGTGGAAGTAAGCTTTTCTTGAGCGACCATGTTTCCTTGCAGGTTATAAACTAGAATGTAGTTCTCATAAGCCGGGATGTAGATTCTGTTGTTATCCAGAGCTAAAGGACCTGTAGGAACGAAAGGCTCATAGAGACCCTCGAGTTTGATCTCTCCTTTTTTCTCTCCTTGCTGATTGAAGATATAGACGCTGTCGGATTTCAAAAGGTAAATATCCTTATTTTCATCGATGCCAATTCCTGTAGGCCTGAGTTCTATTTGTTGAGAATACGACTGGTCTCCCATTTCAAGTACCTGCTCTATTTTCGGAGAAAAATATTTTATTAGATTACCGTCCTCATCAAGGATTTCTATTCTTCGATTGAAGCTATCATTTATTAGGTAAATTAGGTCATCCTGGGAAGAGAGAGCTATATCTAGGTAGTTGGATAGGGGTTCTTGGATATCTTCAATGACCGTAGTAAGCTCGAAGCTATTGTTGAAAATTCTGATATTTCCTTTGCCGCACACATAAAATCTATCCTGGTGGAAAGCTATCCCCCGAGGGATCCAACCCCCAAAAATATCATTGATAGCGAACTGGAAAGTTCTTCCCTTTATAAGAGGTACAGTGTATTCCCCCTGGGCAAATCGATTTGCCTTGATGTATTTGAGTTTATCGTTTCCCATGGCTCGTAAAGCCGAGATGATTAAATCAGCACATTCTATACCGATAGCGTTAGGCATCTCCGATTGGTGTTTCTGAGGGTCATTATCCCCTGTCTTATAATCTGCTCCCCACAGCCAGGGAACTCCTCTCAGGGCTTCTATATATCTAATTAGTCTATTTTCGTTATTGGATGTTCTACTAATACAATGAACAGATGGCTTGATTCCCTTATAATAATCTTCCGCTACGATATAATTGGGATGTAATGGATCTAGTTGTCCGGGAGAGGATAGTAGCTTCCCATCATAATTTACCTCAGCTCTGAATCTAGCTATCCCTATCTCATTCGTCAGTCCAATGCTCCACCCACTCTTATCCAGAAGGGTTTCAGTGTATTCAATGACAACATATTCGGCAAATTCACCCTCTTTGTCCCCTTCTGTAAAAACATTGGAATACCACTCATACTCTGACCTTGGATGGGAGGGCTCCATCTTTGGCATTATCTTATACCACTTTATATTAAGTTCTCCCCAGGCTATTTCATTCCATCTTTTGAGAGTTCCATCTTCCATTGAATATATCTTGCCGTCTATTGTTATTTTATCTGATATGGAGTCATCATTTCCCAGATAATAGTTTTCTTCTCTATCCTTTACTATCGCAAATAAATCTACCTTGTCCTGGTATTCAACTATTTTACTTGTGTTATCAGGAATATTACCAATAGTAGAAAGAATGATAAGTTCATCAAGGAGGGGTTTTTTCTGCAGGTTGTTTTCTGAGCTGGCAGTTACTTTGGCAGTACAAAAGAAAAAAGAGAGGATTAATAAACTAAAGCCTATATGCGAAAAGATGGTTTTTATAAGCTTAATTTTCACCTTACAATTTCTTTGGGAAAAGGGGACGGTTCTATTATTATTATTTTTTCTCTTTTGTATTTTTGGCTTAAAGAAAATAGAACCGTCCCCTTTTCCCTATTTTGAACAATGAACTATGAACTCTTTTTACCAGTGCCCATGTTTTCTGAAGTAATCAAAAAGTCTTTCTATATCGGTAGGAGCTGATTTAAGAGCTAGAGTACCTACATAGATCAACACTGAAAATTGCCAGCAGTCTTCAGGACCCACCATCAAACCGCAATGAACATCCTCTCTTCTTTCCAGTTGTCTGGAAAAATGTGCAATTGCTTTATCCAGGGAACCTTCAAATACATCGATGGTATGGGTCTCATTGCTGTATTTGAGAGTTGGAAAAGAAACTCCGCGCATCAGTAAAAGCCTACCTACTTCATTTTCATCTATTTCATCGTCTTCAAAATCAAATCCTTCAAATTGAGGAAAGTTCCTCGGGAGAACAATTGTTGGTTTGTGGGCTACTACTTTACCCTTACGCACTAATGTATCTCCAATATTCACTATCGATTTTGCTAAAGATACATAGGAAAGCTCAGTGTTTTCAAAAACCAGAAGAGTACGCAAACGAGGTCTTAATATCTGTGTTTCTCTAACAGCTCTATCCCATTTTTCTTGTAAGTCCATATCATTCCTTCTTTTTCTGTTATTGCGAGCCTGTCAAAGACAGGCGTGGCAATCCCCAGAGAAGCTCACAACAGGATCAGCAATCCCAAGAACTGAGATTGCTTCAGGATTTCATCCCTGGCAATGATACGATGTTTACTGAGGATTTACGTCAGTTTATTATAATAAACTGAATTGTCAAGAAAAGTTTTAATTTAGAATTGATATTGCATTTGATATAATCTGTAGTAAATTTCTTTTTTTCGCATAAGTTCTTGATGAGTTCCTGATTCTCTGATTCTACCCCCATGTACTACTATTATCCGGTCTACGCCTTTGATAGTAGAAAGTCGGTGAGCAATGACAATGGAAGTTCTATGTTGGAGCAGTTTGGCTAAGGCGTCCTGGATGAGTATTTCCGTTTCTGTGTCCACACTGGAGGTGGCTTCATCTAAAATCAAGATTTTGGGGTCAAAGACCAAAGCGCGGGCAAAAGATAGAAGCTGCTTCTGGCCTACTGATAATAAGCTACCCCGTTCACGTACGTCCTCCTGGTATCCCTGAGGCAGTTCTTCAATAAACCTATCTGCATTGACATACTTGGCAGATTCTTTCACCTGTCCAAAACTTATTTTGTTCTCGCCCAGTTTGATATTATCTTCAATAGTACCTGAAAAAAGGAAGACATCTTGTTGCACTATTCCCAGGTAACGGCGCAGCTCTTTTTGCCTGAAATCTCTTATATCTCTTCCATCAATTAATATCTTCCCCTTTTGTGGGTCATAGAAACGGGCTAACAAGCTGATAATTGATGTTTTCCCTGCTCCAGTCGCTCCTACGATAGCTACTTTTTCTCCTGGTTGAACGCAGAAAGAAATGTCGCAGAGAACATCCTCTTTATCGTTGTAAGCAAACCATACGTCTTTGAATTCAATCTCTCCCTGGATTCTGCTTATGGATAAGGGTAGTTCTGGGTCCTTCACCTCTGCCTGAGTGTCCAATAGCTTGAATATTCGTTCTGAAGAAGCCATGGCTGCTTGCATAATATTATATTTCTCACTTAAGTCTCTTATAGGATCATAGAATCGATGCACATACTGGATGAAAGCCACCAGCGCTCCAAAGGTAAGAACTCCTTTAAGGAGTTGACCTCCCCCATACCAGACGATCAAGGCAATGGCAAGGGAACCAATAATCTCTACCGAGGGGTGGAAGATAGCATGGTAAAAAACAGATCGCAGACAGGCCTCAAGATAGTGATGATTTAGCTCCTTGAACTTACGGAAGTTTTTTCTCTCTCGGTTGAATATCTGAATAATGGGCATACCGACGATACTTTCTTGCAAGAAGGCATTAATGCGGGCTATTCTCGTTCTAATAGCGCGATAAGATTTCCTTGCCTTCTGGCGAAAGAGTAGGGTAGCGTAAATTAGTAAAGGCAGAACCGCAAAACTTATCAAAGCCAATTTGAAGTCAAGCCATAACATAATTGTGACGACACCTATAAGGGTGAATATATCACCAAATATAGTTATTATACCGGAGGTCAGCATTTCATTTAAAACTTCTATATCATTGGTGAGCCGGGTTATAAGTCTTCCTACAGGATTTTTATCGAAAAAAGAGAGGGACATTTCTTGCACGTGAGAAAAGAGTTTCATCCTCATATCGAACATTACCTTCTGTCCGATAAATTGCATAATGTAGATTTGAAGATAACGCAGAAAAAAGGTTACTATCAGGATAGCCAGGAATATAAGAGCGATACGGGATAGACCCGAGATATCCTGGGTGGCTATGTAACGGTCGATAGCAATTTTAGTAAGATACGGTCCTGCCAGTTGTAAGGCCGAGACAAATAAAAGCAAAATGATAGATATAACCACATATAGCTTATAAGGAGCCAGGTACTTGATTAATCGACGCATTAGGCGAGCATCGTAGGCTTTTCCTAATATTTCTTCTTCTGCCTGATATTGATTCATAGATTAGCCTTCTAAGCTATTTTTTCTAATTCTTCCCGTAGCCGCTGCTGGCGGTATATATTAGCATAGATACCACCGCTGGATACAAGCTCTTTATGGGTGCCTTGTTCTACAATTTCACCATCCTTAAGTACCACTATCAAATCAGCATCATGAATAGTGGATATTCGGTGTGCTACCAGAATACAGGTTCTTCTTTCTCGGAATTTGCGTAATTGTTTCAGAATTTTCTCCTCAGTATGAACATCCACACTGGAGAAGGCATCATCAAGGATGAGAATCTTGGGCTCACGAATAATGGCTCTGGAAAGAGCTGTTCTTTGCTTTTGACCCCCAGAGAGAGTTACTCCTCTCTCTCCTACTGGTGTTTCGTATCTTTGAGAAAATCTTTCAATCTCATCATCAAGAGCTGAGATACTAACAGCCCGTCCTAATTTTGCCTCATCAAAACTTTCTAATCCATAGATAATATTCTCCTTAAGGCTTTCTGAGAAAAGAAAAGTCTCCTGGGGAACATAACCAACATTTTTGCGCAGAACCTTGAGGGGTATAGTTTTAATCTCCATACCATCAATGGTAAGAGAGCCTTGTCTTAGCTCTAGCAATCGGGGAATTAGATTAACCAGGGTGGTTTTGCCCGATCCGGTGGGGCCCATAATACCAATGGTCATACCTTTAGGTATTTTTAAATTAATATTCTTTAATATCACTTTCTCGTCATAGGCAAAACTTACATTTTTAAACTCAATTTCTCCTTCAAGTATATTAATATCTTGCGTCCATTCACTATCTTTAATTTCCGGGACCTGATCCAGTATTTCCATTAGTCTGCCCATTGAGGCAGAACCTCTTTGCACTAAATTAATTACCCAACCCAGAGCCATCATGGGCCAGGTGAGCATCATTAGATATCCACTGAACTGTACGAATTGTCCCAGGCTAATTTCACCTGTGATGACTAGCTGACCGCCAAACCATAAAACAATTACTATTCCTATTCCGGCAATAAGCATAATAAAGGGAAAGAAGGGTCCCCATATTTTTACCAGAGACATATTTTTATTCATATAATCCTGATTCAATTGCTTAAATTTTCTTTTTTCGTTCTCTTCTTGAACGTATGCTTTTACTACCCGTATCCCGCTTAGATTTTCTTGCACTCCTGCGCTAATACTGGAAAATTGCTCCTGCACTTTTTTGAAACGATGAAATATTCTGGAACTAAAAATGATAACAGCTACAGTCAAGATTGGTAGCGGGATTAATGAATAAAGAGTTAGTTTAGAATTAATTATCAGCATTAGAATAATAGCTGTTGAGCCCATAATTATTGTATTCAGTAAATTACGAATACCCGGGCCCAGGAGCATTCGCACTGCTTTTAGGTCATTAGTAGCGCGAGCCATAATATCGCCCGTCTTTATCTTGTGGAAATAGGATAAAGATAGCTTCTGTAGATGATTGAATAAATCATTGCGCAATTCATATTCAACCTGGAAGGCGACTCCCATTAATCTGCGAGTCATTAGATAGCGAAAGAGTCCTCCCATAATTGAAATGGATGCTATTAGCAGGGCATATAGCAGTAGCGTTTCCTTATTTATTACTGTCTGCAGGCCATCTATGGTGTAGCGTAATACATAAGGAATTAAAAGGGCAAAAAAATTGGTACCTAGAGCGAAAATAGCTCCTAATATTAAGTCTCTCTTATGCCTAAGTAGGTAAGTTTTTAATCTGGCAAGGTTATTGTTTATTCTCATAGCGGTCAATAACTTTTCTATAATTTGTAGTTTAAATTGGGTTAAGTTTATCAAGAAAAAGATGAATGTCAATGAAACGCATTAGACCCTAAAAGTTCTGAAAAAGTTGAAAAGTTTTCAAAAATAGGTTAAAATAATAAAGTTTATTTCAAGTCCGCTAAAGAGCCATGAAAAAAAGTAAAAAAAGAAAAGAGAGAAGAAAAAAAGAAGAGTTTTCTTATTTAAGATTTAAAGCCTGGGAGCTCATGGATGAAGCAAGATATGCTTCAATGAGAAAGAAGACAAACCTGGCTGTAGAATCTCTTCTCAGGGCCATCAAGATTAATCCAGAATTTCTAGAAGCTCATCTTTTTTTGAGTTCCCTCTACATTAGCAAGCAAGGATATAACGAGGCTCTGAAGTTTTTATTAAGGGCAAAACAGATAGATCCTGAGCGCAAAGAAGTCTATTACCGCTTAGGTTTTGTCTATGCCCATCTAAAAATGTTCAAAGAGGCGCTTGGTTCCTATCACTCATTACTCTCGCTTTTAAAGGGCAGAGGTTTAAATAAAGATGATAGAGATCTTAAGGAAGAGGTGAAAGAGGAAATATCAACATTGGAATTTTTCTTGGAGCAAGAAAAGAAAGAAAAAAAGGTGGTAATGTTCCAACCTATTCAGGGAAAGCCTTCTCCCCTGCCTGAGAAGAAGGAAGGTAAGCTTGAAAAAAAGGGGAAGCCCGAAATTTCGCTGAAAAGTTTATTAACCCAACTTAAGATCTCAAAACGCTTTACTTTCAAGAAAGACAGTACCCTCCTTGAAAAATTAGAGCAAGAAGATTACGAGCCCTTCAGGCTATACCAGATAAGGATGCGCGGTAGTGAAATCTCACTTCTTAAAGGTTTCGATCGTCTCCTTTGCCTGGACCAGATAAAAGAGACAAAAAAGTTCTGGTACC
>CAZQMG010000040.1:0-14983 GCA_964594375.1 uncultured Clostridia bacterium
GTAGACTTTCCACATCCAGAAGGTCCCATAATGGCTGTTATCAGTTTCTCCGGAATGGAGATATCTATATTCTTCAGTACATGGTTTTTTGCAAAGCAAAGATTTAAGTCTTTTATGACTATCTTGTTCACCATTTCCTTTTCCTTCTCATTCGGAATCTTATAATTATAGCGACAAAGTTTACAGCAAAAACCAAGAGAAGTAGCACCAGGGCAGTTCCATAAGCAATAGGAACTTGAAACTCGGGTTTTGTCCCCTCGGTTATCAGGGCATAGATATGATAAGGAAGTGCCATAACTTCCCTAAAGGGAGATTCGGGAAGATGGCGAGTGTAAAAAGTGGCAGCAGTAAAGAGAATGGGTGCTGTCTCTCCTGCAGCTCGACCTATACTCAAGATAGCGCCAGTTAGAATTCCAGGCAGGGCGGTGGGTAAAACTACTTTTCTTATTGTTTGCCACTTCGTTGCCCCTAAGGCAAAAGAGGCTTCTTTAAAAGAAGAAGGAACCGAGTTAATAGCCTCCTCAGATGCTCTTATTATTACCGGTAGAATGAGTATTCCCAGAGTAAGTGAACCTGAAAGCACCGAGACACCAAAACCAAAGAGTTTGACAAATATAGCTAGTCCAAAAAGTCCAAAGACTACTGAGGGAACACCAGCTAGATTATTGATGCCAATCCTTATTATTTTTACCCACTTTCTTGCCCCGGCATACTCCTTCAAATAGACTGCCGCCAGAACCCCTAAGGGTAAGGCGAATAGAATAGCTCCTGTAGACAAGAGAAAAGTCCCTATAATGGCCGGGAATATTCCTCCTTTGGTCATTCCTCTTCGGGGAAATTCTAGAAGGAAAGATAGACTCAGCACTTTGAACCCTTTTAGAGAAATAAACACAACCAGGGAGAGGAGAGAAAGAAAAACAATAAAGACTGAAAGTCTTAAGAGGGTAAAACCAAATGTTTGTTTAAGCCTTCTCATCATTTTTTCCTGGAAGATAGCTGGTCAGCCAAAAGATTAAGGACTAAAGTTATAGAAAAGAGAACCAGAGCAATGGCAAAAAGAGCATGATAATGAGCACTACCCATCGGTGCTTCTCCCATTTCAGCAGCAATCGTTGCTGTCATTGGACGGATCGGCTGAAAAATGGACTTAGGGAGCATAATTGCTCCTCCAGCAACCATTAAAACAGTCATTGTTTCTCCTACCGCTCTTCCCATCCCTAAAATAATCGCCGTGATTATGCCTGAGGAGGCACCTGGAACCACCACCCTGATAATTGTCTCCCACTTGGTCGCTCCCAGGGCAAATGAAGCTTCTCTCATATCCCTCGATACAGCCGAAATAGCATCTTCAGCAAGACTGGTGATAGTGGGGACTACCATAATACCCAGAATTATGGAAGCAGTAAGCCAGGTTAAGCCAGTAGGTAAATCAAATATGTTCTGGACTAGAGGAGCGAGGAAAATCATACCGAATAAACCATAAACTACCGAAGGTATCCCTGCCAAGAGTTCTATTATCGGCTTCAAGATTTCCTTCATCCTGGGTGAGGCTAGTTCGGCTATATATATGGCAGACCCAAGACTAAGAGGGATAGCAATACTCAGGGCTAAGATGGTCACTCCCATAGAAGCCAGGATAAGTGATAATATTCCAAATTCCGGAGGCTCATGGGTAGGATGCCAAGATTTGCCGAAAATAAATTCAAAAAACCCCACAGTTTTAAATGCTGGCAATCCTTCGGTAAATAAGGTAAGGACTATACCCAGAAGAAATAGACAGGATAGTGAAGCGAATATAGGAAGCAACTTCTCAATAAAATTCTTTTTCATACTATTTTTATAATAGAACTTAATTGTTAAGGGAATATAAAGAAATTGTTAAGAATGTGTTAATTTTTAGAAGGAAGAAAGTGAGAGACGGGAGGAAGCTAAAGATTCCTCCCGCCAGGTGTAACTTACCTTAAAGGAACAAAACCTAAATCCTCGACGATTCTCTGACCAGCCAGGGAAAGCACAAAATCTATAAATTTCTTGACTAAACCCTTGGGTTTTCCATTGGTGTACATAAAGAGTGGACGGGAGAGTGCATATTCCCCACTGACTACTGTTTTCTGGGAGGGCTCTACTTCGTCAATCTCCAATGCTTTTACTTTATCAGATAAATAACCCAGACCAATATATCCTATTGCCCCCGGTGTCTTAGCTACCGTGCTGGCAACTGCCTGATTTGAAGCAAGCATAAGGGCATCATCCCTTACCTTCTCTTTCTTCAGGGCAAGTTTGTTAAAGGTTTCAAAAGTTCCTGAAGCGGTATCCCGGGAGATAACTACTATAGGCTTTGCTTGTCCACCTACCTTGTTCCATTTGCTTATTTGGCCGGTATAAATCGCTTTAAGGTCCTCCAAACTGAATCCCTTTACTGAATTAGATGGATGAACAATCACGGCAATCCCATCTTTAGCTATCACTGTAGCGAATGGCTCAATTCCCTTTGTCTTTGCTCTTTCAACTTCTTTGGACTTTATCGGCCTTGAGACATTAGCAACATCTATGGTCCCGTCAAGAAGAGCAGCAATACCTACTCCTGAACCTCCGCCTCGAACGGTAATATCCGCCTCTGGCAAAAGACCCATATCAGCCAGGTCCATATACTCCTCAGCTGCTAACTGAGCTATAGGAAGAACAGTGGTTGAGCCCTGCATAGAGAGACGACTCTCTTCTTTTGCCCCGGCCAGTCCACAGATACAAATCTGTGTGGCCATTACCAGCACCGCTGTGAGAACTATAGGTCCCCACCATTTTCTTGTCTTCATCCTTTTCTCCTTTTCGGACGTAGATAATTTTTGTTTTCCCACGTCCTTTTATTTTACAGTATTTTACAATATCATTGTTAACTCTGTATAAGGAAAATGTTAATTTTTTATTAAGTAGGGAAATATAAGGAGTGTGTTAGCTCAGGATTAAGAAAAAAAAAGGGGGATTAAACAGGAAGGATAATGGTAAAGGTAGTTCCCCTGCCTATTTTGCTATCAACGGATATTTCTCCGTTGTGCAGAAGAACAATATGTTTTACTATAGAAAGGCCTAATCCTGTTCCACCGACCTGTCTTGAGCGAGCTTTATCAGCTACATAAAATCGTTCGAATATCCTATTAATATGTTTTTCTGGTATTCCTATGCCCGTGTCAGAGACTCTAATTTCTATCTTCTGGTTTTGAGGGAAAATCTCTACTTTCACTTCTCCTCCTTTTGTATATTTTACTGCATTATCTATAAGATTTATAAATAACTGCTCCATAAGGAAGGAATCTGCCTTTATTAAGGGAAGCCTATCGGGTGCAGTAAGTTCCGATTTCAGGTTCTTTCCCTTCAATTTGTTTTCAAAAATTTTTAAAACATCCCTGATCACTTCCTTTAAGTTGACATCCTCCATTTCTAACTCTTTTCCTCTTTCCTCTATTTTGGAGAGCAAAAGTAAATCAGAGACAAGGTTGATCAAACGGTCTGTATGTTTCTTAATAATTTTTAAAAAATGCTGCTGCTTTTCACTCGTCTCTTCCTCTAAGGTTTCTACGAAGCCCCTGATAGCGGTAAGTGGTGTTCGTAGTTCATGGGATACATTGGCAACAAAATCTGCCTTTACTCTTTCCAGTTGTTTAATTTCGGTGATGTCATGGAAGACAATAAGGACTTCTTTCCCCTTTGCTCTGGATAACAGGGTAGCATTTCCCAGGTAAACTCTGTTTTGATATCGAATTTCTGAAGCTTCTGTTTTTCCACTGCTAAGAGCTTTATCTATTAACCTCTCAATGTCTATATTCCTTAATATTTCCCAATAAGGTTTACCCCTGATAGATTGAGAGGAGAAACCAAACATCTCTTTAAAACTCTCATTGGCGAGGATAATCCTCTTCTGGGAGTCCAATACAACTACTCCCTCAACCATTGCCCAAAGGATTTTTTGAAGCCCCTCTCTTTCTAAGGTAAGAGTAGTAAATAATCTTCGAAGTTCCTGAGCCATTTGATTGAGAGAAAAGGAAAGTTCCCCTATTTCATCCTTAGTCTTTATGGATAGTACGGTGTCAAAATTTCCCTTAGCTATTTTCTTAGCCGCAAGGGCCATTTCCTTAACCGGTTTTGTGATTGATTTTGCCGAGAGGAAGGACAATAGAAGAACGAAAATTGCTAAAATAAGGGTGAGATAGAGAATCTTGCTATTTACATCCCATATAAGTGCTCTTATTTGACCAAGCGGAAAGCTGGCTCTAATAACTCCCGTAATATTCCCATTCTTTCTCGTCGGCAATGCTATATACAGCATTGCCTCCTTTAAGGTAGTGCTATACCGAATGCTCTTTCCCATTCCCTCCTTTAAGGCTTGTTGGATTTCTGGTCTGGTCAGGTGGTTTTCCATCTTTTGGGGGTCATTTCCAGAGTCTCCCAGAACCTGTCCATCTAATCCGATGACTGTAATTCTGGTTTCTATACGCTTTCCTATCCTTTTAGCAAGCGCATCAATTTGTCTTGTTTCTCCATAAGGCAAGAGGTTTTCGAGAAGTTCTTCAGTTAATTCCGCCTGATGCTTAAGATTAGTCTCTATTGTCTTAAGATAATGTCTCTCTATTTCTCTTGAAGCAAAGAAGATTAGGGAAGGAACTAATAAAACAATAATTAGAAGATAATAAAAGTAATGTTTCCACATTATCCCCCATCTAGGCATATTCATTCCTCTATTTTATAGCCAATTCCCCGGATAGTCTTAATTAATTTACCTGTCTCTCCTAATTTTTCCCTTAAGTTTCTGATATGGACATCGATAGTTCTATCTAAAACAACCTTCTCGTCCTCCCATAAATCATCGAGAAGTTGATTTCTGGTAAGAACCCATCCGGGCTTTTCAGAAAGAATAGCTAAAACTCTGAATTCTGTTGTAGTAAGGTCAACTTTCTTATTCTTCACTCTTACCTCATATTTTGTTAAATCCAATACTAAATCTCCTACTTTAAATAACTTTGTCTTTTTTGCAGGCTGTGCTCTTCTCAGGATAGCCTTTACCCGGGCTATAAGCTCTCTGGGACTGAAAGGTTTTACTATATAGTCATCTGCTCCCAATTCCAGGCCTACAACTATATCGGTTTCTGTGCCTTTGGCCGTAAGCATTATAATAGGAATAGGGGATGTTTTTTCGCTCCTCCTAAGGGTTCGACAAACTTCCAATCCATCTATTCCTGGTAACATTAAATCCAGGATCACAAGGTCGGGAATGGTATTCTTGATAAAGGCAAGGAAACCTTCTCCATCATAAAACTCCCTCACCTTAAAACCCTCTTTCTTTAAGTGATGAGTTATAAGCTCAACGATATCCGGTTCGTCATCAACAACAGCTATCAACTTATTCATTATAATCATATCCTACTTCCAGCGCGAGAGAATGTCAATTTACTAGTTCTCTTGGCTATAATGATACTGCACGTTTTTTAATGGAAAAATATAACCGGAATTATTACTTGAAAAAGTAAAAGAGGTAAGATCAAGGAGAGAAGTGTGCAGGACCATGCCTCAGAACAATATTGTATTGCCTATATCGTATATCGTGAAAGGCTCTGAACCACACAACGCAATACACGTCTTTTCTTTTCGACATACGAAATTCGATGAACTACGAACAATGAACAATAAACAAAACTAGGGGAGAGGGCGCCACTCACCAATTGACTACTCACCATTCACTAACGACTATCAATGAGCTTAATCACATTTTTCACCAGAGAGTCAACATCCAATCCTTGCATTCTGAAGAGCTCCTCTGGTGCGCCTGAGCCAGCGTAAGCCTTTGCCCCCATCTTTTTAAAATGAGGATTGAAAGAATTTTCAGCAAGGAAATTGGCCACTACACTTCCCAGTCCAGTATTGATATTGTGGTCTTCGTAGGTGACTATTACTCCTGTTTGAGCGGCTTCTTTTAGTCTCTCTTTATCTAAATCGGTGAGACAGGATACATTTATCACCTGTACCTGATATCCTTTTTTCTTCAAAATTTCTGAGGCCTGGATAGCATAACTAAGCATCCCTCCCATAGAAATAATGGCTGCTTGATTACCTTCACGCACTTTATCTGCTTTTCCATAACAGAATTGATAGCCGTCTCCAAAGAATGGCCTGCCATTTTCAGTAAGGATTACTGGCCCTGAGGAACGCCCCATTCCTACGAAAAAGTTACCCCATACGCTGGCTATATAACGGATAACTCGGTCAGTCTGGTTGGGGTCAGCAGGAATAATAATCTTGTATCCATAAAGGTTATTGATTATCCCTATATAGTCTATACATTGGTGAGTTTTTCCGTCCTGGCCAACCTCAATTCCATTATGGGTGCAGATAAGCTTCAGGTTGGTTTGGTTTATATCGTTCAGTCGTTGTTGGTTATAAGTCTCATCAACTCCAAAGACGCCAAAATCAGCAAAGAAAGTGACTATACCTTCAACGGAGAGAGCTCCGGCTACTGTAGCTGCGTTATGCTCCTGGATTCCTACTTGAAAGAAATACTCTGGATAAGCAGCAGCAAATTTGCCTGTCTTCACCGAACCTATCAAGTCACAGTCAAGCACTGCAATAGGGGTGGAGCTTTGATGAGATAGGTTAAGTTTGCCCAGGTCTTCCAGGGCATTCCCAAAAGCACTTCGGTTATCAATTTTCTCTTTTTGCGTGTAAGTGTGAGGCTTGCCGGTAAGAATATTTATCTTTTTTACGATTCTTTCTCCGCTACTTGTTTCTCCTGGATTTTTTTTTCTTTTTTCGTCCATTTGAGTGAAGTATTCGTCTAAGTTGTTATCGAAACCGAGTTCTGGTAAGGCAGCTTTATATTGGTCAAAGGAGAGAGGCATGCCATGGAATTCGAACTTATCCTCCATGAAAGATATCCCTTTTCCCATACTAGTTTGAGCCATGATAGCCACCGGTGAGTTTTTATTATTCACTGCTTCCCGTAAAGCCTGGTATATCTCCTGGTAATTATGACCATCAATCTCCAGAATGTCCCATCCGTCAGCCAGATAATTCGCCTTGATGTTTTGGGGCATAATTTTTTCTAAGGAGCCGCTAAGCTGCAGGCGGTTACAATCAATGATTACCGTAATATTATTTAATTGAAATTTTTTGGCCAATCGTCTGGCTTCACTTATTTGACCCTTTGATTGTTCACCATCTCCCATAGCTACAAAAACCTGGTAGTTTCCATTACGGAGTCTTGCTGCCAGGGCAAAGCCACAGCCAGCAGATAGTCCCTGGCCAAGATTCCCACTGTCCCATTCCACACCAGGAACTCCTCGTTCTATATGCCCTTCAAAGATGGTTCCTGCTTTTCTGAACTCAGCAATAACTCTGTCTCTATCGAAAAAGCCTCGCTGAGCCAGGGCAGCATATGCTCCAGGGGAGGTGTGCCCATGACTCACTACAATACGGTCACGCTCAGGATAGTAAGGATTCTCTGGCTCTATATTGGCACAAAAATATAAAACCAGATAAATGTCTATACTGGACATTGACCCTCCCGGATGACCTGATTTAGCCAGGGTGGTCATCTTTAAGATATCTCCCCGAGCCAGTCTTCCCATCTCTTTTAATTTAGCTATTTTTGTCTCATCCAATTTTTCCTTTTCAAATCCCCATCCCATTTAGAAAACCTCCTGAATAGTTTGTATGTATGATAGCGAATCTGCGCTCAATGTCAAATTCGATTTCTCTTTTACGATATACCATATGCTCGGAAAGGGTATAAAGGGGACGGTTCTATTTTTAGAAAATAGAACCGTCCCCTTTTTATTAGAACCGTCCCCTTTTTATTACCCTTTTTATTAGAACCGTCCCCTTTTTACTTATTTCCCACAACTGGCTTGATAAAATTAGCTTGATTCAGACACCCTGACCCTCCAAGATGACCTGTAATGCATTTCCTCGTCAAAGGCTCTAAAACGGCTTCTAAATGAGCGTTTTTTTTCTTGTCAATCGCTAATCTCTTTTTCAATACCTGACAAAGACCCTCTTACTTCCGTAATTTTTACTTGCCAATT
Source organism: uncultured Clostridia bacterium (assembly GCA_964594375.1). GTDB lineage: Bacteria > Aerophobota > Aerophobia > Aerophobales > AE-B3A > AE-B3A. The sequence continues at coordinate 8,070 of CAZQMG010000040.1, forward strand.
TTCTAAATCACTTTCGGACAAATCCTTTATTTCCTTATTGAGTAGAGATAAATCATATTGCTCGTGATACCACTTAGGATAATCTTTGATAAATTTTATTGTCTCTTGATAATTACGAACATACTGGATACCTACGTGATAATGCTTTTGCGCTGGATTGTTTATAGCTATTGCCAACTCATCATAGAGGATTTTCATAAGCCTATCGTATTCTTTGATTCTTTCTAATTTTGTCATCTTCTTGTCTTTCATTTAATTCTCTCCTTCCTCATACTTTACTGCGTGTCCCTTCTCCATCAGCTCAACGTTGACATTCACTCCACCCACGTAGACAATACCAAGCCAGCGTCCGCACTTTCCCTTTCCCCATTCTGGTCTTATCTCTATTTCTATATTCCCCTCCTTCAATCTCTCCTCAAGATATTTCTTTGCTTCCAGCCCCTTCTCTGTTTGTTCTCCTTTGAGCTCTCGGCATCTATGTCGTAGAATCCAATCCGTTGGTGTTCTAATACGACGTCAAGTCCAAGTGTCAGGCTAACTACTATCGTGTCTCCGTCCATTACCCGCTCCACTTTCGCCGGATAAAGAAAATCCAGAGTAAACCCAGGGATAGAGAACAGCAGAAGAAAAATCAAAATGAAAATTAGTAGTTTTTTGCCTCTCACTTAACTCTCCTTTAAAGCAACCCCCCAAATAAATAAAATAATCCCTATAACCCCTACCACAATCGTTTCACGATTTAAAACTATTATTTCAATCACATCAAATCCTAGCCAAATCATTAAACTCCCCAAAAGACACATAACTATTTTTGCTTTTGTGATACTTTTCATATCTACACCCACTCTAAGAACCATCTATCCCAAAACTGGCTTGATAACATTAGCTTGCAGGATTTCTAGTTTTCTCAAAACCAATTATGAATTCTTAAGAATTTTTCGAGTCTTGAAATTTTGAATGTTAGCCAAGGTATCCCACTAGCCCTCTTTTTTAAAAAATCTTTGTCTTCGGTAAGGAACCAATTCATCTTAGAACATTGGGCCTCCATTAAATGAACCGCATCGAGATCCTTAATATTGTATTTGGTTTCTAATTGTTCTAAGCGGGATAATTCTAAGTGGATATGCTCGTAGAATTTGGTCACAAAGGCAAGTAGGAAGGGAAGGGGGGTACCAATTAGGTTCCCGCAAATTGATTTGCAGTAATTTATTTTACAATCCTTCTTCCAATAATTTAGTTCTTTTTCTAATCCAACTTCTCGTTCGTGTTGTTTCTTTCTAATCTCGTTCATTTTTGCAAAAAAATCCTTATTATGCTCTTTGTGAGTATTTAGAAATTCATTTTTCTGTCGAAATACTTCCGTTAGACCTTGGTATACTTCCATAGATACGTAGCCGGAAATAAAAAGTTTGACCTTCCCTTTTTTGGATAATTCTTTTAATCTGTCCGAGCCAGGAAGTTTACCTCCTCCAATAACGATAGTAGTCTCGAGGTATATTTTCATGGGGTCACCATTTCGTTTTTCTTTTCCCCCAATTCTTTCAATCGCCATATAAGAATCCCTCTACCTCACAACTGGCTTAATAAAATTAGCTTGATATAGACACTCTAATTCCTTGAGATGACCTCTATTATTTCCTCGTCAAATGCTCTCACATGGCCTTTAAGTGAGCGTCTTTTTCCCTGCCAATCAGGATAAATCCTTAATTTGTTTGCCTCTCTATCTTAGATATTTTTGTAGCTCCTTATAAAAGTTCTCCCGGTTTCCCACAAAAACAACAATAACCCTTTTCTTATCTTCCCTAACACTATAAACTGCTCTGAACTCTCCTCCAGGAGTAGAGAACGCTATCCTTCTTAATCCAGAGTATCCACCAGACAAAAGAGGATACTTGGAAGGATCCAAAGCAAGGCCTTCCCTTAGCCTCCTTTTAACTATCTCTTTTATGTGAGGGTCTAACTTTCTAGATTGCCTTGTAGCTTTCCTATTTAACCTTACCTCATAACTCACTTAGACATCCTCTAAACTGAGGGTTTTTCCCTCATCATCTTCTCCGATAGCTTCCTGCTCCATCTTTTGTAAAGCCTTTCCCCAAGCAGGATTAAGCTCGAAGAAGAGGGTTTCCCTCTCGTCATCGGAAAGTTGAGAGATAGCCTCTTTTAACTCCTCAAGGTCAATTTTAATTGTTACTTTGCTCATTATTCCTACTCCTTTCCTGAAAGCTTCGATTCTCCTCTTGAAAGCTTTCTTATCGTAAAGTTGAGGCATTTTAAGAATTTCAGCTAAGGCACATGCAATCTTATGCTGAACCTAGAATACGTGTGGAAATGCCACTTACATCATATCATTCTGTCACAAAAAGTAAATCTTCGATAAAAAAAATTCAAATTTCAAAGCGTATTTTTTCAAAACATGTTTCTTAATCTGTGTTTATCTGCATCTAAAAAGGAAATTCCCATACCATCTAGTTAGTAGGCTGGAAAAAGAAAAATTGACACTTAACTAAAAAAGTATATGATAGTAATGCTCTGGAATGTTTTGGTTTATACTTGCTCAAAAAACTAATTGTCTCACTAATTGGGAGGTAGCAAAGATGAAATTTGCCCGTATTACTGTTGAAGCAGACAAAATGGGAGGAGCACTCTGTATCCGAGGATTGCGTATCCCGGTAGCAACGGTGGTAGGAATGGTAGCTGACGGAATGGGTGAAGAGGAGATATTAAAGGCGTTTCCCGATCTCGAGCCCGAAGATATTCGCCAGGCCTTACAATATGCTGCCGAGGCAGTAAAAGAACGAGAAATCCCACTGGTAAGCACCTCATGAGATTCTTAATAGATAATGCTCTTTCGCCTGTTGTTGCTGAGGGATTAAGACAAGCTGGATATGATACAGTGCATGTACGAGACTATAGAATGCAATCTGCTCCAGATACCAAAATATTTGAGAAAGCTCTCAGTGAAGACCGCATTATAGTTTCAGCAGATACCGACTTTGGTACGCTGTTAGCATTACGGCATGAGAAGAAACCTTCGGTTATTCTGTTGCGTCATCCACAGAAACGACCCAAATCACAGTTGGCTCTTCTTCTTGCTAACATGAGGAATATCCATGAAGCACTAGAGAAGGGAAGTATTATAGTATTTGAGGCAACACGTATCCGAGTGCGGTCATTACCAATTCTTCAATCCTAGCTATCCCCACCTGTATAATCTCACTCATCTGTCCATCAGGTGATTTCTTCTCCCAACAGGCAGCTTCTATATCTACTATATAGACTTTATCTAGTTTTTTTGCCATTTTCTTTTTTTCTAAGTATGCTTCGTTGGTTCCCCTTTGCCTCTCTACCTTAGATATTTTTGTAGCTCTCCTATTTAACCTTACCTCATAACTCACTTAGATATCCGCTAAACTAAGAGTTTTTCCTTCATCATCTTCTCTGATAGCTTCGATTCCCTCCTCGAAAGCCTTCTTATCGTAAAGCTGAGGCATTTCACGAATTTCAGTTAAGGCACATGCAATCTCACGCTGAACTTGGAATGTGTGTCAGTAGAGAAAAATAGGAAAAGGGGACGGTTCTATTTTTATCATTTCTTTTTGTTATGAAAGAGATTAATTCTATGTCTAGGAGTCCTCTTGGAAGGAAAGTAGAAAAAAGAGTAGAAAATAGAACCGTCCCCTTTTCCGAGGAGGTCTTGACGGATTAAGATAGAGGAGTATACTCTGTGCTTAATTATATCTCAGGAGGACAAAGTTGTTTTTCAATCGAAGAATACCCTCTTTTATGCGAGAGGCCTATTATTACGAGTCTCTGGGTGCTATTACTTTTGCTTTTTTTGCTGGTCTTTCGGCAAGCTTTTTTCCGATAATAGCCAGAAAATTAGGGGCTAGTTCTTTTCAAATGGCACTCCTTAGTTCTGCCCCTTTTATGGGAGCTTTATTTACTCTCTATTGGGCACGTCTTTCAGCTACTGCCGTTAGTCAAATGGATTTGTATGTAAAAATAAAGCTAGTAGCAAGAGCGGTTATCTTATTTGCTTTTCTGGCTATCAACCCCTGGATTTTCATTCTCCTTGTCTTTCTCAACTCCTTACTGGAGCAAGCAGGGAGTCCTGCCTATGTAAGGATTATGAAGGAGATTTACTCTGATGATTATCGGGGAAGGGCTATGGGTTATGTGAGGATGGAAATGGCTCTAGTAGCAGTTTTCACCGCTTACCTGGGAGGTTTTCTTCTCGACCATTTTAGCTATCGTTATATTTTTCCTCTGGGTGCGATGTTTGGTATTCTTTCTGTGACTTATTTCGGAAGAATCAAGGTACAGAAAAATAATGCAAAGCAGAAGAGAAAAAAGCAGGGAATTTTACCCAGAGAAATTCTAGAAGTATTCAAGAAAGATAGACCTTTTGCTTTATTTCAGACAATCTTCTTTATCCAGGGTTTTGCTAACCTTATGGTTATGCCTCTCTTTCCTATTTTTCTGGTTGACTATTTGGGGATATCCAATACTTCTATGGGAAAGCTAGTGAGTCTTTCTTCAATTTTTCTCATATTTTCCTATCTTTTTTGGGGACATTATATTGATAAGAGAGGAGCCTGTCGTTCCCTAACTCTGAATTTTTTTCTGCGCAGCTTTATTCCTGTTTGCTACGTTTTTGCTTCCACTATCTGGTATATTGTTCCTGCCAGTATAATATCTGGGTTCACTATGGGAGCCCAGGAGCTATCGCGAGTTCACTTCGTTACCAATAGAGCCAAAAGTAAAGATATTCCTACCTATCAGGGTATCGACTTTACCCTTATGGGGCTAAGGGGTGTTATTGCTCCTTTTTTGGGGGTGGCCCTGATGTATTTAATAGGCATAGAATCCGTATTTATTGTTAGTTTCTGCCTGACTATTATTTCTTCTCTGGCTATGTTTCTATCGAACCGCTACTACTTTTCAAATTTTCTTCCTTCCCTTTCTTCGTCTACTCTTAATCACCGCGGCTGATTTACGGCGATAAGTGGCTCGCTTTCGGTTAGATATATGTTTTTTTCCGTATTGAGACATTATTTTCTCTTTCTCCTTTCTCTAAGTTCTAGTATCGGAGTTTCAATAATTTCCCTGAATCGTTATCAACTAAACCTCCTCAGGTAATAGCTCAAGAAAAACGGGGGGAGCAGGCCGAAGGCCGTTGAGGGGGGATGTTTCCCCCCTCAATATGTTGTTTAAGTAGCTATACGTATTATAAGTGAAATCGTTCCTATTGTCCAACAATAATAAGCAAAAATGCGAAGCTTCTTCCCCAGAATAATCTTTCGAAAAAGAATAAGGGAAAGATAGCCAATAACGGCTGCTACTAAAGCCCCTCCTATCCAGGGAAATGGGTGAGAAGGAAGAGTCTGTTCAAGGAAAGCTTCTCTCAACTGTAGCCCTAATGCCCCTATAATAGCAGGAATAGAAAGAAGAAAGGAGTAGCGAAAGGCAAGCTCTTTTTTTATTCCTCGCAAGAGCCCGGTAGATATGGTAGCTCCTGAACGAGATATCCCTGGGATAATAGCTACGCCTTGCATTATACCTATAAGAAAAGCATCTGTTGTCTTCATTTTTTCTATTCCTCTTTCTGAATCAGCTTTTCTTTTGCTTATCCAGAGAATAGTTCCGGTAACCAGGAGCATGAGTGAGGTGAAAGTAACACTGGTAAACATAGCCTTTATCCATTGATTTAGAAATAATCCCAGGGCTAAAGTGGGAATAGTTCCTATAAGTATGAAATAAAAAATTTTGCGGTTTAGCATCTCTTCATCAGATTTTTCTTTTAATCTGACTAAAGATAATATCATTTTTCCTATGTCTTTTCTGAAATAAACTAGCAATGCTCCCAGAGTAGCTGCATGCAGTATAACATCAAACAAGAGCAGTGGTTTCTTAAACCCTAGATAGTCTTGCATGATAACCAGGTGAGCTGAACTACTGACGGGAAGAAATTCTGTAAGTGCCTGCACTATACCGAGAATTAGAGCTTGAGGTGTAGTCATCTTTCTTTACAGATTCCTCTTTTTGAGCTCTGGATAAATTGACAAAGATGTTGAATTTCAGAGTTTGCTTTCAGTTCATTTTCAATTTTTCTTAAGGCCTGGCTGGTATTTAGAGATGACCGGAAGAGTGTTTTGTAAGCTTTTTTTAGAAGATTTCTTGTCTCCAGGGAGAAATTTGCCCGCTTTAGGCCAACACTATTTAACCCCCAGAGTCTAGCAGGGCGGCCATCTGCTTTGGTATAAGGGGGTATGTCTTTAACTACTTTGGAGCATCCTCCAATTATGGAGTAAGCTCCAATCTTCACATATTGATGCACAGCACTTAAGCCGCCAATCATAACTTTTTTTTCTACAATAACATAGCCGGCCAGTGTTCCTACATTAGCAATAACTACTCCGTCTTCTATCAAACAATTATGGGCTATGTGAGAGTAAGCCATAAAGAAATTATCATTGCCTATGTATGTAGTGCTTCCTTCTTTGCTCCCTCTATGTATAGTTGTATACTCACGAATAATATTTCTATCTCCTATCTTGACAAAACTTTTTTTCTTCTCAAATCCTGTATCCTGAGGTAAGGTTCCTATAATTACTCCCTGACTGATAGTGCATTCCTCACCAATTTCAGTCCATTCTTCTATTACGGCTAAGGCGCTAATTTTTGTTTTCTTACCTATTTTTGTATTTGGTCCAATTATACAATAAGGACCTATTCTTACATCTTCGTCCAGTTCTGCTTTGGAGTCTATGATGGCTGTGGGATGTATAAAGGTGTTCATTTTTTTATCCGTTCTTCCATAATTAAATAGTATAGGAATTTCCTTTTTCCCCTCACCTCAATCCTCTCCCCACGGGGGAGAGGGAAGGGAGAGGGGGTAAGTTCAGCTATCTTGA
>CAZQMG010000041.1:0-5809 GCA_964594375.1 uncultured Clostridia bacterium
CCGATGGTCGCGGGTTCGAATCCCGTTCCCCGCTCCATGGTGAGCGTAGCTCAGTTGGTTAGAGCACTGGACTGTGGCTCCAGGGGTCGGGGGTTCAAATCCCCTCGCTCACCCCAATACTATTTATGGCAGCATACTGCGGGCTGTTAGCTCAACAGGCAGAGCAACGGACTCTTAATCCGTAGGTTACAGGTTCGATTCCTGTACAGCCCACCCGAGCGGGAATAGCTCAGTGGTAGAGCATCACCTTGCCAAGGTGGGGGTCGCGGGTTCAAATCCCGTTTCCCGCTCCAATTTTCTTCTTTGGGAAAATGAATAGTGGGATCAGGCAATTTATACGGCTGCCGAAGGACATTCCTTAAGATCCGTTGCTCGTTGCTAGTCGCTAGTTGCTCGTGCTCCCTCTTTGCGAGGGGAAGGGAAAGAAGTACGTAAATCGTATTGTGTCAATAACATTGCTTTGTGGATTTTAAGGTCTTTTCTTACGAGATACTAGCAACGAGCAACTAGCAACGAAAATTGCGAGGGTGGCGGAATCGGCAGACGCGCTAGATTTAGGATCTAGTGAGGAAACTCGTGGGGGTTCAAATCCCCCCTCTCGCACCATAAATTCGTTGCTCGTTGCTAGTTGCTCGTCGCTTGTGCCCCCTCACCTTAATCCTCTCCCCAATGGGAGAGGGAAAAAGAGTATTGAGAGAGTGACCAGCAAGATACGAACAACGAGATACGAAATCTGAGGATTAATGATGCAAGTAGCTATAGAAAAAAAAGAGGGAACAGAAATCACTTTTAAGGTGGAGATAGCAAAAGAAAGAGTGGAAGAGGAACTTTCTCAAGCTTTCCGCAGAGTGGTTAAAGATGTAAAAGTTGACGGATTTAGAAAAGGGAAAGTCCCTCGAAAAATATTCGAAAGACGATTTGGCGAAGCTGTAGTCCGAGAAGAAGCCATAAAAAAAATTTACCCGGAAATCTATCAGAAGATAGTAGAAGAACATAAGCTTATCCCTATAATTGAGCCAACTCTGGAAATAGTCCAATTTTCTACTGATAAACCTCTCATCCTAAAGATTGATTTGGTAGACAAACCCGAAGTCACCTTAGGTAAATATAAGGGAATCAAGATAGCAAAAAAAGAAATAAGTGTATCAGCAAAAGAAATAGAGACAACATTAGAACAATTTCAACAACAACATACCAGGTATGTGCCCTTAAAAAAAAAGCGAAAAGTAAAAGAAAACGATTGGGTGGTTCTGGACTTTCAGGTTTTTCAGCAAGGAAAGTTACTTCCCGGCCAAACACAAAAGGACTTTTTGTTCAAGATAGGTTCATCCACCTTTCCTGCCTCTTTTTCTAAGGGTTTAGTTGGTCTAAAAGCAGGGGAGGGAAAAGACCTCAAAGTCCAACTGCCATCTTCTCATCCCCAGAAAGACTTCGCAGGGAAAGAATTCACCTTTAAAGTTCTTCTAAAAGAGCTCAGGAAAGAAGAGGCTCCTTTGCTTGATAATGAATTTGCTAAAAATCTCAAATTTGATGATTTGGAAGCCCTTAGAAAACATACTCAGGATGAACTGCAAAAGACCAAAGAAAATTGGGAAGAGAGAAGACTAAAGAAGGAAATAATAGAGAAAGCAGTGAATGATTCTAAAGTAAAGGTTCCCCCATCTCTAATCGAAAGAAGAGTTGAGGAGAGAATCAAAGAACTAAAAAGTAAAATAGAAGAACAGGGAGCTGATTTTGAGGATTACCTCAAAAAAGAAAAACTATCAGAAGAGAAATTGAGAGCAAGATTGGATAAAGAGATAGAGAGAGAATTTTCAACCTTTTTTATTATGGAAGAGATTATAGAGCGAGAAAAAATCGAGGTTGAAGAGAAAGAGATAGACGAAAGATTAAAGAAATCAGTAAATGGAGAACTCAAAGAGGAGAAGCTGGCCAGGATAAAGAAAAATCTGCACTCTCGGGGTGAACTAAATATGATTAAAGCCCGTATCAGAGAGGAGAAAGTGATTAACCTCTTATATCAGGAGGCAAGGATAAGCGAGTAAAACAAGGAGGAGAAGAATGGGATTGATTCCTATAGTGGTAGAAAAAACAGCCAGAGGAGAAAGGGCTTACGATATTTACTCCCGTCTATTACGGGATAGAATAGTTTTTATTGGCCAACCTATTGATGATAATGTAGCCAATACGGTTATAGCTCAGATGCTTTTCCTGGAGGTAGAAGATGCCCAGAAAGACATAAAACTCTACATTAACTCACCGGGGGGATTGGTAACCTCAGGATTAGCTATCTACGATACTATGCAATACATAAAACCCGACATATCTACAATCTGTATGGGGCAAGCAGCCAGTGCAGCTGCTCTGCTATTAGCTGCTGGAACACCTGGAAAGAGACTGAGTCTGCCCAACGCCAACATTCTTATTCATCAACCTATGGGAGGAGCAAGAGGACAGGCCACTGATGTAGGAATTCAAGCCCGCCAGATTATCAAAATCAAAGATAGACTAAATGATATTTTCGTTAAGCATACCGGCCAGCCTAAAGAAAAGATTGAACAGGATACAGACAGAGATTTCTATATGACTGCCGAGGAAGCTAAGAAATACGGACTTATTGATAAAGTGATTATGAAAAAAGAATAAGAATGTGGGAAAATTAAATGAACAAGCAGGGTAGAATCATTAAAATTGCTGGTCCTTTAGTGGTGGCAGCGAATATCCCCGGAGCTAAGATGTATGATGTAGTAAGGGTAGGGGAAGAAAGATTAATTGGAGAAATTCTGGAAATAAGGGGAAAAAATGCTTCTATACAGGTTTATGAAGAGACAGGTGGTCTAAAACCGGGAGAGCCTGTCCAGTCTACTAATCAAGCCCTGTCCGTAGAACTAGCTCCAGGATTGCTGGGGAATATATATGATGGAATACAACGCCCCCTTGACCTCATTAAGGCTATGGAAGGAGACTTTATCTCTCGGGGAATTGAAGTACCGGCTATTGAGCGGGAAAAAGAATGGGATTTTAAGCCAAAGGTAAAAGAAGGCGATGAAGTCGAAGCAGGAGACATCCTGGGGACTGTCCAGGAGACAGAAATAATCGAACATCGTATTCTTGTTCCAGTGGGAATAAAAGGAAAAGTAAGAAAAATAAAAGGAGGTAAAGTAAGAGTTGAGGACGTAATCGCCGTTATTGAAACCGACGAAGGAAAGGAAAAGAAAATATCCATGCTCCAGAAATGGCCGGTAAGAAAGATGAGACCCTATAAGAAGCAACTAGCTTCTGAGGAGCCTCTTATTACTGGTCAAAGAGTCATTGATACTTTCTTTCCTATTGCAAAAGGAGGAACTGCCTGCATTCCCGGCCCCTTCGGAAGTGGAAAAACCGTAGTCCAACATCAGCTTTCTAAGTGGGCAGATGCAGAAATTATCATCTTCACAGGGTGTGGCGAGAGGGGTAATGAGATGGCTGATGTTCTCAGGAAATTCCCTCAGCTCAAAGACCCCAGAACAGGCAAATCTTTAATGCAGAGGACTATTTTGATAGCTAATACTTCCAATATGCCAGTGGCAGCACGGGAAGCCTCTATTTATACAGGAATTACCCTGGCTGAATACTATAGAGATATGGGTTATGATGTTGCTCTAATGGCTGATTCTACTTCTCGCTGGGCCGAGGCTTTAAGAGAGATGTCCGGAAGATTGGAGGAGATGCCGGGAGAAGAGGGATATCCGGCTTATCTTCCTTCCAGACTAGCTGAGTTTTATGAAAGGGCAGGAAAAATTATCTGCCTGGGAAAGGATGGACGCCAAGGAAGTCTAAGTGCTATTGGGGCGGTATCTCCACCGGGAGGGGACCTCTCTGAACCAGTAACCCAGGCTACTTTAAGAGTAGTAAGGGTTTTCTGGGCTCTGGTAGCTGAATTAGCCTACCAACGCCACTTTCCAGCCATACATTGGCTGCGCAGTTATTCTCTCTATTTAGAAGACCTGGAGAAGTATTTCACTCAAAAGATATCCTCTGACTGGATAAAGCTGCGAGCCAGAGCTATGGCTCTCCTGCAGCAAGAGGACGAATTAAGAGAAACAGTCAGGCTGGTAGGTTTGGATGCCCTATCCAGTCAAGATAGGATAGCCATGGAAACAGCCCGTTCTTTGAGGGAAGATTTTCTGCAGCAATTTGCTTTTCATCCTATAGACACTTATACTTCCATAAAAAAACAATATCTGATGCTGAAAACAGTGTTGAGTTATTATGATGTATCTCTGGAAGCTTTGAAAAAAGAAATATCCTTAGACAGCCTCATTTCTCTTTCCGTGAGAGAAGATATCGCCAAGATGAAATATATCCCTGAAGAAGATATAGAAAAAGAGAGAGAGAAGATAAGCAGGAAATTAAAAAAAGAGGTTGATGGGTTGATAAACAGGACGGAGGATAGAGGATGAAAATAAAGCAATATACTACTGTAAAAGAACTCACCGGACCTTTGATGTTAGTAGAAAAGGTCTCAGGGATATCTTATGAAGAGCTGGTAGAGATTGAGCTGGCTAATGGAGAAAAAAGGCGAGGTAGAGTTCTGGAAGTAACCTCCGAAACAGCTTTAGTGCAATTATTCGAACGGGCTACTGACTTAGGGATAGAAGGAACCCAGGTAAAGTTCCTGGGCAAGGGAATTCAACTGGATGTATCGGAGGATCTTGTAGGAAGGGTATTTGACGGATGGGGCAGACCTCGAGACGGAGGAGCAAAGATAATTCCAGAAAAAAGATTGAATATAAGTGGAAGTCCTATTAATCCTGAATCACGCGCCTATCCAGAGGAATTTATCCAGACCGGAATCTCAGCTATCGATGGGCTTAACACACTCTCGCGAGGACAAAAACTACCCATTTTCTCAGGAGCTGGCCTACCTCATATTCAATTAGCAGCTCAAATCGTCAGACAGGCTAAGGTTCTGGGAAAAGAGGAGGAATTCGGTATTGTCTTTGCTGCTATGGGAATAACTTTTGAAGAAGCAAATTTCTTTATCTCTAACTTCGAAGCCAGTGGCGCAATGGAAAAAACCACTCTCTTTCTCAATTTAGCTGATGACCCTGTAATCGAAAGAATTTCTACGCCCAGAATGGCTTTAACTTGCGCCGAATACCTTGCTTTCGACAGAGAAATGCATATTCTGGTCATCTTGATTGATATGACCAACTATGCTGAAGCGCTGCGTGAACTCTCTGCTGCCAGGCGGGAAGTTCCTGGAAGAAGAGGATATCCGGGCTATCTTTATACAGATCTGGCTAGTATTTATGAGCGAGCCGGTAGAATTAAAGAGAAAAAAGGCTCTATCACCTTAATTCCTATCCTCAGTATGCCTGATGATGACAAAACCCATCCTATACCTGACCTTACCGGTTATATTACAGAAGGTCAGATTATGCTGCAAAGGAATCTTCACCAGAAGGGAATCTATCCTCCCATAAATGTCCTTCCTTCCCTATCCCGTTTGATGGATGAAGCAATAGGAGAAGGGAAAACCCGAGAAGACCACCGTGAGTTGTCCAACCAGCTCTATGCTTGCTACGCCCAAGGACTGGAAATCAGAGAATTGGCACTGGTTATGGGTGAGGCTACTCTTAGTGAAATGGACAGGAAGTATCTTCGCTTCGCCGATGAATTCGAGCGAGACTTTGTCTCGCAAGGGCAAAATGAAGACCGCCCAGTAGAAGAGACTTTAAATATTGGCTGGAAACTACTCAAGATAATTCCTACCCCAGAACTAAAAAGGGTAAGAGATGAGTTCATAGAAAAGTACCGTATATAG
>CAZQMG010000041.1:5909-10740 GCA_964594375.1 uncultured Clostridia bacterium
CTATGCAAGTTAACCCCACCCGCATGGAGCTACTACAACAGAAGCATAGGCTTGCTATGGCTCGTCGAGCGCATGACCTTTTGGAAAACAAAAGAGACGAGTTAATTCAGCAGTTCCTTCCTTTAGTTAAAGAAGTACGAGAGTTACAAAAAAGAGTGTTGCAAGAGCTGAACAGAGTCTATGCTGACTTTCAGGTAGCCAAAATGCTTAACTCAGAAAGAGAAATAGAAGAGGCTCTTATGTGGACTGAAATGAAGGTGGGTTTAGAAGTATCTGAATATACGAGATTCCAGTCTCCTCGATTTAAGCTGCGAATAGAGGGCAACCCTTTATGTTATGGTTTTTATGGAACTAACTGGAAACTTGATTTTACACTTAAAGCGTTCCTGAACATCCTACCCTCTTTGCTCAACCTGGCCCAGAAAGAGGATGAGCTAAAGCGACTAGCTAAAGAAATCGAGCGAACAAGAAGAAGGGTAAATGCTCTAGAATATATCTTTATCCCCCGTGTGGAAGAGACAGTAAGATATATCACTATGAAGCTGGAAGAACGAGAAAGAGCCCACCTGATTAACCTGATGAAAATAAAGGAAATGGCATCTTAAGGGAGCGGATAGCGGGTAGCGTTTAGCGTATAGAATCAAACATTCTGCGCAACAAGCTTTCTCTCTCGCTCTTCTCTCATAATTTGTTTTTGAATTCTTTAAGTTTTCGATTTTGCATTTTTGTCTTTACTACACGCTATCCGCTAAACGCTACACGCTCAATATTGTCTGTACCAATCTGCTCCTTTTTTCTCCAAACAGATCTCAGGATATCCCTTAAACCTTCTGTGTTCAAAGTAAGGAGTAGCTGCTTGAAATACCTGATAGAGACGTTTGAAATTGTTTATTCCGCTGGTGGAAAGCCACTCCTCCATAGCTTCCTTGTCGGGATAATACTGAGCACAACCCTGCCAGATGGCTCTTCCTCCCAGAAATCCTGATGCGCCTGATTCAGTAGCTATACGCACATTTTCCACAAATTCATCTATATCTACTCCCGCTGACAATATTACCCAGGGAACACCAGCCAGAGCTGTCACTTCTCGACAAAAATCTTTGATTTCTGACAGGTCATAAAGAGCTTCTCTTTTCACTCCATCAAATTCTCCCTGACAATATTCTTTGGCAAATTTTAGATTAGCGGGAAATTCCACCTTGAGAATATCAACTCCATATTCGGAGCGAGAAAACTCCTCTACATAATCCTTGACTATTTTTGGCTTGCGCCGAGCAAAAGTAGCATTATCCTTTTCTTCGTCAGGCAAAAAAGGATAATTCACCAGCTCTAAGACAAAAGGAAGATCGTATTGCTGACAATCTCTACCTACTTGCCTAATTATATCCTTTTGGTGATTTACTACATCGGGAGAAGCATCTCCACGATAATAGATAAGAAGTTTTACTGCATTTGCTCCGACTCGCTTTGTCTTTTCCACTGTCCAATCTGATATTAAGCTTGACTTTATTTCTTTACCGCTTTTGCCTGCTTTCTCTCCCCCTGTCTCCTCACTGCAAAGAAGAAGGCCTGTCCCTTTGGTAAAATACTTTATAGCATTGGGATATCCGTAGACAGGATCAACAAGAGTAGCACTGGAATAAGGAGATAGCACCTTGATTATTATTCTTTTGAACTCAGCTAGGTCCTCATATTTTACCTCATCAGCCTCTTTAGAAAGCACTTCAGCCAGCATCCTCTTCAGAGAACCTCTTTGATCAATGGCCATCATCTTAAACCGACCATTCTCATCGGCTAATGCCTTTAAACCACGTATTTTACCCGCAGAAATAGACACTTTTTCCATCAAATTCCCTCCTCTTATGTGTTTTTTGTTCATTGTTCATTGTTCATTGATTTGAAAAATAGCCTCTCCCTTTTCTTTTTTTTCGAGATACGAGATACGAGATACGATTCACGTTGCTTATCCCAGACCAACCATCTTTTCTACTTCTCTTAAATAAGGAGCGCCCTCCATAGGGCCTCTTTTGACTACGGCCAGGGCACCCACGGCATTAGCAAATTTAGCCACTCGCTTAATAGACCATCCTTTAAGAAGTCCCACTATAAAAGCAGCATCGAAGCAGTCACCCGCTCCAGTTGGGTCTATTTCATTCACCGGAAAAGAAGGAACCTTTAGCTTCTCCTCTCTTGTATAAATACAGGAACCTTCCTCACCCAACTTGAGAGCCACTATCTCCGGGCCGCATTCGAGCAACCTCCTGCAGGCTCTATCTATATCCTCAATTCCTGTCAACATCCTCACTTCCTCTCCACTGGGTAAAATAATCTCACAAGAAGAGAGAATAGGCTCACAGATTTCCCTGATTTTTTCTATGGCCAATAGCTCCGGCCGAAGGTTGGGGTCAAAACTGATCTTTCCTCCTGAATTCTTAACTATCTCCACTGCTCTATAACACCACCTACGCCAGGAATCATTTATGGACAGGGTTGAGCCCATTATATGAAGATAACTTATCCCCGACAAATAATCTGTATTAAGCTGAGTCTCGCTAATTCTTCCTGAAGCAGCTCGGGGAATATGATAAATGAATTGGCGAGTTCCGTCACTATAATAGGTGATAAAAGCTACTCCTGTAGTATAATTATCTAAGGATTGAACATAGGTAGTATCTACTCCGTCTTCTTTCAATCTATTTATAATTAACTTTCCGAAATCGTCTCTCCCTACGCTGCCGATAAAACCAGAGGATATGCCTAATCTGGCTATAGCATCAATAAAAATGGCCGGGGCTCCGCTGGCAAACGGACCAAGGAAAGTCCCTTTAACCCCAAGGGGCTCATCTATATTTTCTCTCATAATCTCGACCAACAGCTCGCCCATAGAAACTACCTGGAGCTTCATATCCTGTCCCCCCATTCTCGTATCTCGTTGCTCGTCGCTCGTATCTAGCATAGCGTATAGCGGGTAGCGTTTAGCGTATAGAATAAATCATAAACACAAAAAATTATATGAAACGTTTAATATATTTTCGCTTATCTGTAGAGGTTTGATTCATCAAACCCGCCAATTTTCTGACTTCATAAATGAAGTCGCTACAAAGGATGCGCAATTATTTATGTCGTTCCATATAAAAGATTAAGAGCAAGAAACCGTAATTTGAAATTTATTTTCCCCGTTCTCTCAACTTATGAGTTCATTGACCAAAATCTTCTAGTAGTCATTCAGTGAACTACATTTATGTTCTTTCGAGAATCTTGCCTATCACTTTGCAACTACCAAAGCATTATAAATGATTGCTTTTGAGTGTCAAATTTTACTGTAAACATTCCTTCTTACGAGTAATACAGACCAGTCGCTCACTCCCGGGTTGGTATAACTCTCCTCCTGGGCCGGAAAACTTATCGCAAATAACAAAACCAGTATTGCGCAGGAGTGGAGCTAATTCTCTTAATCCGTACGGCTTTTGAAGATGTATCTCTTCACTTCCATCTTCAAATTGAAATGTAGTAATAGCAATTTTTCTCCTGGGGTAATAGCTAGACTTTTCAAGGAATCTCACCCCACCCACCTTACGACTACGCTCTCCGTAATGTTTGTTACATAAAACTTCCGTAACACTATCAAACATAAAGAAACCGCTTAATTTAAGAGCAGAATTCACCCTGGCCAAAAAATGAGCTATATCACTTTCTGATAAGAGATAATTAATAGAATCGAAGGTACAAAAAATAAGGTCAAAGGGTTCTTTCGCATTGAGCTCTTTCATATCCTGAACTTTAAAGAAAAGAGGGAGCCCAGGCTTTACCTTAGCTTGAGCCAGTGCTATCATTTGGGGAGAGCTGTCTATACCGACCACAGAGAACCCCTGCTGGGCTAGCTTCAGAGCAAGAATTCCTGTACCACAAGCAACATCAAGAATCCGACGATGCTTAAAAAAACTCTCTCTAAATAGTTCTTTTACTAACCTGAAGTAGGACTCGCCAAAAAACCCCCATCCTTTATCATATATCTGACTGAGTTCTTCATAAGGACTTACCACTCTTATTCTCCTAATTCTTTCTTTATCAAATCTGCTACCTGTGCCGCTGCTCCAGGGCCTCCCATCCTCTTTTTGCCTACTCTTAATGCTTCTTCTTTTTTTTCAGGATGGGAAAGAATTGCGCTGACTTCCTCAGCGACGGCCTCTGCTTTGGGTTCCACTATTGATATAGCTTCTCCCAAAATAAGCTGCTGAATACGCAAGAATTTCTTAGTTATCTGAGGTCCTTTGGTAGGAAAACTCACCACCGGTTTGCCTAAAGCCACCGCCTGTTCATTCCCCATGCCAGAAAGACCAATAATCACTTCTGAAGAATTAAGGATATCAGCAAATCTCCCCCGTACTATCTTGATACGAATCCCAGGAGAGGAGACTAGACAAGCTACTATTCCCCGTTTTCTTTCCTCTGAAGCACTACTCTTCAATATCCAGTCTCTGTTTGAAGAGACTACTTCTCCCAATCTTTTCAGGCTCAAAGAAGCAGCCAGAGCTAAAAGGAAATCTGCTTTTCTGGAAAGAGAAGATTTCCTGCTAATTTTCTTTACCACATCTAAAATAATAGGCAAGTTTTTATAAGCTTCTTCTTTGCTTCCGGGAAGAATTCCTACTATATGTTTATTTTCTCCTATTCCCAACTCCTCATCGGTTATCTTCAAGCAATCCATCATTACATTGCCTGCATAGACAGCATTTATACCAAAATCCTGCAAGGAGGAAGTGGTCAGCTCATCCCGGGGTAAAACTAACTGGCAAAACCACTTCATTAACCACTTCTCTACCAGGTAATG
>CAZQMG010000041.1:10840-14907 GCA_964594375.1 uncultured Clostridia bacterium
CTCTTATTTCCCAGGGAAAACATTCCTGAGAAAGTTCCTCGATAACAGTAGAAGCGATGAGGTCTTCTGCATGTCCGTTGGAAAGAAAAAGAACTACTCCTTTTCTATTGGATTGGGCCAAAGGCATAAAACTATCCCTTATTATTTTTCTTAAGAGCCTCTCTTATCCCCTTTATATAGGAATGCTGGGCAATTATCTTCATAAAAAAGCTAAGCAGCAGATGGCAGTTGTTTTTATCTAGATAAATAAGAAACTTTTTTCCCCAGGATGTATTCATCAAATTACCCACACTTAGTAGCCAGTCTAGAAAAAAAAAGAAAGAGTTAATTTGAGTCATATACTTAACAGTTGAAGTGGGATGTTTTTTATAGAAAATGACTGCTGTGCGTCCTCGAGTCTCTTCTTTAGCACATAGCCAGGGAAGGTCTGCCAAATTAAGTTTCTTTTGATAATGATATCCCACTGCTCTTTTATTAGTCTTCACTGACAGGCCCAGTTTTCTCAATCTCTCACCCATTTCCAGATCTTCCCAGCCATATTCTTTAAAGTCTTCATCAAAGGGACCTGCCTGAAATAAAAAAGACTTCTTCACCGATGTATTTCCTGTAGCAAAGAAAGCACTAGAGAAGTCGGTCAATTTCATTCTCTCCCCAATTGGATTATCCCTATTTTGTGTACGAATTACCGGAGCGCGCACTATAACTCTATCATGCTTCTTATGGTAACTCAGGTGTTCTTCAATGAAATCAGGTCCAACTATAATGTCACTATCAATGAAAATAATAACCTCACCCTGCGCTTCACTCAAACCGTAATTCCTGGCAGCAGCAGGACCCTTCTTTTCCTGCCAGAGATACTTAAAAGAGCAAGAAGCACTGAGCTTCTTGACCATTGCTCCTGTATTATCTGTAGAGCCATCATCAATAACTATAACCTCATAAGCATCTTTAGGATAAGTCTGACTAAATAAGCTATTGAGCACTCTTTTCAGGGTGTCTCTTCGATTATAAGTAGGAATTATTACACTCGCTTCCATTTTATCGTATATCGTATTGCGTATGTCGTAAATTAAACTAAAAACTTAAAGCGCAAAGCTAAAAACCATAATTCAAAATTTAAAACTTGCTCTTGCTTTTGAGAGTTAAAATGGATACATCTAGAGACTTAATAACCTCAATAGAGTAGTAATACGCTCAATCTTTTAATTTAATTTTAAGTTTTACGCTATGGTTTTACATTTTTCGCTTTACGTTTTTCGCTCTTCAGTCTTCCTCTAATTTAAACTGCTTTTTATACAATCGTGCATATAATCCATCTTTAGCTAAAAGCTCTCTATGGGAGCCAACTTCCTCAATTTTTTTCTCATTAAGCACAACAATCATGTCTGCTCCCTGAATAGTAGAAAGCCGATGAGCAACGACAAAAGTAGTCCTGCCCTGCATAAGTCTTCCCAGTGCCTGCTGAACCAGAATTTCACTTTCTGTATCCAGAGAAGAGGTAGCTTCATCGAGAATGAGAATACGGGGATCTCGAATAATAGCTCTGGCTATAGCAATACGCTGTCTCTGTCCTCCTGAGAGCTTTACTCCTCGCTCACCTACCTGTGTATCATATCCATCTCTCTGTCCGATAATAAAGCTATGGGCATTAGCCTGTTTAGCTGCCTTGATGACCTCTTTATCAGATGCCTCTATTTTGCCGTAAGCAATGTTATTTCGGATGCTGCCATTAAAAAGTATAGTCTCCTGGGAGACAATACTTATCTCTTTTCTCAGACTAGCTAGCTTTACTTTTCTAATATCATATCCATCTATAGTAATAAGCCCGGAGGTAGGATCATAAAAACGGGGAATAAGGCTAACCAGGCTAGTTTTACCTACCCCGCTAGGCCCTACCAGGGCTAATCTCTTTCCCGGTTTCACTTCTAAATCAATATTCTCCAGCACTAATTCTCCATCATAGCCAAAATGAACATTTCTAAACTGCACAGAGCCCTTTAGATGCGGTATCTCCACTGCCTGAGAAAATTCTTTTATTTCAGGCTCTGTGTCCATGAGCTCAAAAACCCTCTCTGCTGAGGCCATAGCCTGGTGATAAACACCGAAAGCCTGACTAATATAGGTCAGGGGATTAACTGCCAGAGCTATGTACCCCAAAAAGGTAACCAGCTCTCCCGTGCTTAAGGTTCCTCTTATAACCTCTCTTCCTCCATACCAGAGGATTCCTGCTAGCCCTATCAGGGTCAATATCTCCATAGAAGGAGTAAGAGCAGCAATGAAGCGAGTTCTCTTTATAGATAATTGAAGAGTCCTGGCATTTTCCTCTTTAAACCTCTCAATCTCTCTATTTTCTGCACCAAAAGACTTTACTACCTCAACCCCCACTACTGTCTCCTGCAGGATAGAAGAGATATTAGCTATTCTAGACTGAATGGAACTACTAAATTTCCTTATCCACTGACCAAATTTACTAGCAGCAAAGGCAATAATAGGAATAACTATTAGAACAAAAAGGGAAAGCTGCCAATGAATATAGAAAATCAATCCAAAGACACCTATTAAAATAAGACAATTGGTAAGGAAATTAACAGTTGTAGTAGTTAAGGCATTTTGCAATTGGTCCACATCATTGATAACCCGCGAGATAATCTCTCCGGTCTGTCTTTTTCTATAGAAATTTAAGGAAAGACGCTGCAGGTGCTCATAGACACGATTACGGAGCTCAGTAACTGCTCTAAAACTAATAAGGGATATTAGATATGTTTGGGCGAAGGAGAAGAGCCCCTTCAAAGCAACCAGCCCTATTATCCCCAGGACAATTAGATTCAACAGCTTAAGATTTTTTTCTCCTAAAATAACCGAATCAATTAAATCCTTTCCAATTATCCAGGGAAGAGCCAGGGTAGTCAAAGTAACTGCCAGAGTAAGAAACAAAACCAACACAAAGAGTGGCCAGTATGGCGTCAGATAAACTAATAAACGACGCCAGGGTTTCATTGCCATTAGAATTCTCTCCTCATCAAAAGTTGACTATGTAATTCTTCATATCTATCAAAAATATTCCCCCAGAGAAAATTACGAGCAAAAGACTGGATTCTATCTCCCATTATCTTCCCTTCTCCCTTTTCCACTTTTTGTTTCAAATCCTTTCCCCCTTTAAAGACAACCACACCAGGTGCAGAGCCATAGAACTCCCTCACTCCGAAAAGCCAATGAGGAACAAGCACTGGCACACCGGCAGCCAATGCCTCCAGGATAACCAGGGCAAAGGCTTCCTTGCGGGAAGAAATTAAGAGATAAGTAAAAAGGGGATATATCTTTTCCATCTCTTCTTTATGACCCAGGAAGATTACCTCTTTTTCTAAGTTCAATTTTTTCACTAACTTTTCCAGTTTAGAACGATAGGGACCCCCTCCTACTATAAAGAGCTTAGAAGCAAATCTATATTTAGCCTGCATCTTCACAGCCCAGGCAAAATTCTTTTCTTTAACTAATCTCCCCACCAAGCCTATCACTTCACCATCATCCTCATGAAAAGAAGGAGCACGGAAAAATTTCTCTTCTACTCCATTAGAAATAACTACTAATTTACTCTCTTTAATTCCTCCCCGAAGAAAATACTCTTTTTCTTCGGGAGTAAGAGCGACTATACAGTCTACTCTTTTTAAGAATCTTGCTGCAAGCCAATAGTTGAGATAAGGCGGATGGGTATTATAGCCATGGCAGGTAAAAATAACCGGCTTTTTTGCCAGGTATTTCTTTGCTAAATATGCCATTTCTGCTGAAGCATGAACCTGGACTAAATCCACCTTATTACCAACAGCAAGAATTATCTCCTTTAAGGCTTTAACTGATCTTAATAATTTTAACCCTCGCCAATTTTCTATCTGATGAACCCTAACTGCATCGGGAACTTCTCTTAGCCCCTCACCCGCTGGTGAAGCTAAAGAGACCTGATATCCTCGTGATAAACCCTGTGCGATTAAGTTAAGAATATGTCTTTCTGTCCCCCCTAAAGACATATAGGGTGTAAGGTGCAAGATATGCATTTTGCTCCTATCTCAAGA
>CAZQMG010000042.1:0-1430 GCA_964594375.1 uncultured Clostridia bacterium
TAAAAAAGAGGGCACGACAATTCAATGAATGTCGTGCCCTCTGTCCTTTTACCTGAGAGATTCACCTTGCCTGTAACGGCAAGTGCCCCTTCGGTTCTTTCCCTGATTACATTAAGGAAAGCTTCTCCAGAGAGCTGGCCGATTAAGGTCCTTTTGCCTGAGAGTTTAGATTAAAGATGCCCCTTCGGCGCCAGATGTTTCTGGTCTCTCCCTCAATCGCCTTTTACTCATATCATATTTTCAACTATATTAAATAATATACACAATTTATATTTTGTCAACAACCAGCTTCGGTCACTGATCCGAGACCTCTGAAAAAATACAATTTCGTCACTGCGAGCAAAGCGAAGCAACCTCCTTTTCTTGCCTCAAATATTTCAATTGCCCGTTGAGTTCATAGCTCTCCTTTCATACATAATTCAATCCTGGCCAGACAAAGGGTAAAGGAAATATGTCCACTAGAACTTTCCCTATTTCTCCTTCCCTGGGTATCATTTCCTTTTCTTTTTTATCATGCCTTCCTAATACAATTCTGGTAATTCTTCTCGCATCAGCATCAAATTGGTCTCCATTGATATTGATACTGAATCTAGTACCCTCTTGGTCAAATTTGATTGAATCTATCTTTTTCCTGTCCAAACGTTCCTCAATATAGGGACCGAGTCTATCCATAAGGCGGGGAAGATTTATTATCTTGACTAGACCCGGGATACTTTCGGTTAATGAGATAAGATTTTTCTGACTAAGCAGATAGATGAATTCTAAATCATGAAAAGGTACATTAAAAGTTAATTCTTGAAGAGTATATCTTTCAAAAACGCATCTTACAGCATCTATGATTGCCCCTCTAATACCAGAATATTCTACCACCTGACCGATTCTTTTTTCACCCTCTTTTCCTCCAGGAGTTTGAATTGCCAGATAACCCAGAAATTCATTCCCTTTATGAACTGTCAGGACTTCTGCTTCTCTATCCATAGCCGCACCCGCAGTTAAAATTCTCTTAAAGTCTTCTAAGGAACGGAAAAATCTTACTGCTTCTTTTTGATAAACTTGCACTATATTTTCTAGATTTTCTTCCTGGTAAGGAAAAACCTTCATCTTCTGAGTATCAAAGCTTTTCAAATCACTTTGAAAAATCCTAAATTTATGTGCTCTACCTGTTTCTACGCAACCAGCCCTTTTGTATAGATTACGCCCACCAGAAACTAACACAATGTCTATCCCATCCTTATCCATCTTTTTTATACCATCCTCTAATAGCAGACTGGCAAAGCCTCTTTTCCTATATTCAGGATGGGTACAGACAGCACCTATGCTGCCAATTTTTATTTTGCAGCCATAAATTGTTATTTCTTTTTCAGAGATACCAAGATGAGAGACAGGTCTGCCATCCTCACACATAATACGCATATTTTCTAAGTTATCAT
>CAZQMG010000042.1:1530-6540 GCA_964594375.1 uncultured Clostridia bacterium
TGAGAGACAGGTCTGCCATCCTCACACATAATACGCATATTTTCTAAGTTATCATTATTAAGCAATAATGGATACCACTTTTCCATATTAGGTGGTCCATTGGAGGTTTCCCTAAATACATAATTGACAAGTTTTATTACCTGATTAAATTCTTTCTTCCTGGTTCCTCTAGGTTCTTTCATTTTAGATATTCCTCCACTTCCTATCCTGAAAGAAGCAATATATCCATCCAACATCTATAATTCATCACTATGCAAGAGAACTACACAATTATTTCTCTTGTTCCTTTTAAATAACATCCTATAAATTCCTTCTTTTTCTCTGATTTCTTTATAGGAATCAGCTTCTACCTATACCAGGATTAGCACCTCAAAAGGATTAAGATTTATCCCTCCCTTTAGCTTCTTTTCTTCTATAAGCTCTGTATATTCTTTATTCAGAAATATCCTGGAGGACTTATCTGAAAAGTTCATTACAAAGATAAATTTTTTGCCATTTTTTTCTCTGAGAGTTATCTCTACTTCATCAGGAACCTTGATACCTTCAGGAACCAAACCTTTTAGGATTTCTGCTATAAATTTGTCATAGAAACCTTGAGGTAGACCACAGCCTACATAGTAAGATTTACCCTCTGCAAAAGTATTTACGGTAACTGCTGCATAGGAAGCGCGCCAGCTATTTTTATATTCAGCCAGGGGTTTAGCCTTTTCTGGAGTTATCAAATCAGCAAAAGTGTCTGCTTGATATACATCTCCATCGTTAGTTTGTACTTCTATCTTCCTTTCTCTTAAGTTATCCCATGCATATATGCTTATACCAAAAAGCTCTCTTAGTTTGCCGGGAAGGATACTCTTTACTATGTTACCATGACTATCTTTTATACCAAATCTGAATCCAGCAATGAATGCACCTCCCTCTTTTACATATCCTTTGATATTATTTGCTGCTTTATCATTTACTACATACATAAGAGGAGCAATAACTACTTTGTATTTACTAAAATCATCCGTTGGTTTTACTATGTCCACATTTATTCCTTTTTTCTTTATAGCTTTATAAAAGCGCAATATCTCATCAGAATAGTTATACATAGGTTTTTCTTGATAGCTATAGTTGACCCAGATATTGTCATAATCATAGATGATAGCTACAGGAGAGATTACTTTAGAGCCTTCAAGCTGAGGTCCAATGCGATCTATTTCAGAGGCTATCTGGGCTGTTTCTTTGTAAGTTATGGATTTATCTGTTCCATCGTGCTGAAGGATGCCAGAGTGAAACTGTTCTATGCCAAAGGTGCAGGCTCTCCATCTAAAATATACTACTACTTCAGCTCCATGAGCATAAGAGTGATAGGTCCACAGTCTCATCTCACCGGGAGAAAGAGTAGGAGTTATATCTTCTCTGGTTATACAGCCACATTGCTGTTCCATTACCCAGAAGTTTTTCTTCTTTAGTCCTCTCATTACATCATGGGCTAGAGCAACATGAAATCTTTTTTCTAATCCTTGCGGATAGTTATCCCAGGAGACAAAATCATATTTTTCTGCTAAGTCATAATAATTAAGCTCAGGAAAAAGTCCCATAAAGTTATGGGTAACAAATTTATCTGGAGTTATACTCTTTAGAAGCTCTATCTGCATATTGCTATATTTAACGTTCATATCTGAGAAGAATCTTCTAAAGTCTAGGTCAAAGGAAGGATTATGATATTCTACTATGGGCAGAGGTATCCCTTCCCAGGCGGTATAATCATGACTCCAGAAGGCATTACCCCAGGATTGGTTCAAATTCTCTAGGGTTTTATATTTTAACTTAAGCCAGTGCTGGAATTCCTTTTTGCAATTATTACAGTAGCACTTGGGGTTACCAAACTCATTATCTACTTGCCAGCCAATTACCTGAGGGTTATTCTTATAATGTTCGGCTAATTTTCTTATGATTCTTTCTGAGTAATGATAATAGGTTCTATTGGCGATGCAGTAGTGTCTCCTTTTCCCGAAGCCCATGCGCTGTCCATTTTTTAATAGAGGCAATATCTCGGGGTGTTTTCCTATAAGCCAGCTGGGTGGAGCAGCAGTAGGAGTAGAGAGGACAACTTTCACTCCTTTCTTATTGAGAATATCCATTGCTTCGTCTAACCAGGCAAAGTCATAGATACCATCTTCTGGCTCCAGTCTACTCCAGGCAAACTCAGCTAGCCTTACCACACTAAGTTCAGCCTTTTGCATAAGCTCGGCATCGATTAGCCAACGTTCCTTCTCCCAATGCTCTGGATAATAATCAGCTCCTAGGTACATAATATGACCTTACTCCAAAGAAAATTCTATATTTTTATCTATTTGTTGGATATATTATAGTAAAAATCTATTTCTTGGCAACCCCCTCACTTTTTCTTTTCTCTCCCCCTTCCTTACTTGGTAGCGGTTATTAATAAAATGAACGCAGCAGACAGATTTTCTCTCAAGCAAGGAGAAAAAAGTTTCACTTCGCATATAACCGGTAACATTTCATTGACAGATTTTTTCATATATGGTAGAAAGAAAGTAAAAATAGTCATCTAGAGAAGAGATTTCTTTGATAAATTCACGAACCTACCCTCACATTAAACGGCATGGTGCTTTGGACAAAGGGAAGAGATGGAAATTGTTTTTGACTGCAGTAATTTTTACTCTGATACTCCAATTAACGGCTAAAGCACCGCTTTCTGCCAGTGATTACCTGCTGCACATTACTGACAGCGGCTTCACCAACCTTCCCACCAGCGTAAGGGCTATGGGAATGGGCCAAGCATTTGTAGCTATAGCTGATGACTACGGTGCTTGCTGCTTTAACCCTGCCGGCTTGCTCCAGACCACCCAGAAAGAACTGGGTACAATTTATACGGATTTGTACGGCTTAGGTCTTCTAAAACAGAGTTTTCTATCTTTTATAGAGCCAACTACAGGAATGGGAGCAGGAGGAATTAGCTGGAGTCGATTATCGGCAGACCTTGAACCAGAGAAATGGAACTGCGACTTATACTCTTACTCTTATGCACAGTTCCTCTCTCAAGATAAACTAACCACTTCCAGAAAGATATTTAGCTCCTGGGGTATTAATATAAAATATCTGAAAGAAACTAGCCCGTGGGGCAATGCTAGTGGGTATAGCTTAGATGCAGGCTTCCTTACCCGAGGAGAAAAATTTTCTTGGGGAGCCAATATCCAGGATTTAATTTCCCAGATAAGTTGGACTACAGGAAGGAAAGAATCAATTCCTATTAACATGAAATTGGGTACAGTTTATAGGTTCACGCCTCATCTTCTTACGGCTTTGGATATAGATGCCTCCTGGCAAGACCTTCCCAAGAATATTCGCCTGGGAAGTGAATGGTGGGTCCAGCGTAACATTGCTCTCCGTTTGGGGGCAGTCAAAACATTTCAAAAAAATGCTGATTTAACCTTCTCCGCTGGGCTGGGTCTTTATTTTCCTCTTCAAAACAGAAAAGCAATAAGTATGATTGCATTCAACTATGCTTTATCCTCTCAACAGAACCTTACCACTACACACTACTTCTCTCTTTCCTTTGGTTTTTAACAATATTGAAGGGGGAAACATCCCCCCTCAACGGCCCTTGGCCTGCTCCCCCCAAGTTCGAGAAAAGGGGACGGTTCTATTTTTCACACTTTTCACAGAGAATCACTTCGCTTGAAAAAATAGAACCGTCCCCTTTTCCTCTACGGAATAAAGCTTATCCCTTCCTTTATCTCTAGAACAAAAGCACTCAATAGCTTTACAGCAGCCTCAAGGTCTTTTAAGGAGAGAACCTCCACAGGGGTATGCATATAGCGTACTGGAACCGACATTAGAGCTGTAGCCACGCCAGCTCGACTAAGCTGAATGACATTAGCATCAGTGCCGGTAGCCCCACTTACTCCGGCAAGCTGGTAGGGAATCCTTTTCTCTTGAGCAATCTTCATCAGCATTTTTCCCAGTTTAGGATTTATATTTGCTCCTCGGAAAAGAACAACTCCTTTACCCAGGAGTATCTCCCCTTCTCTCTTCTTATCCACATCAGGATGATCAGTAGCTAAGTCTACTTCCACAGCGATTCCCACCTGAGGGTTGATAGCATAAGCGGCTGTGCGCGCTCCTCTTAAGCCTATCTCCTCCTGTACAGTAGAGGTAGCAAATACTGCTGCCCGCAATGGTTTATCACTAATTCGCCTTAAAACTTCACAAATCACAAAAGCCCCCACTTTGTCGTCAAAACCCCGGGACACTACTAACTCTCCTGCCAATCTTTCCAATCTCTCCGAAAAAGTAATAGGGTCGCCAATGGAAACCATTTTCCCTGCTTCTTTCTTATCCTTTGCTCCTATATCAATCCATTGTTGGGAAAGCTCAACTACCTTCTTTCTCTCTTCTTCTTTAAGCATATGAATAGCTTTTCTTCCGATTACTCCCAATATTGGACCATTGCGGGTATGAATTTGCACTCTCTTCCCTGGAGTAATATGAGCATCTACTCCTCCTATAGAAGAAAAAAAGATAAATCCTTTCTCGTCAATATATTTGACCATAAATCCAATTTCATCACAGTGACCAGCTAGCATTAAACGAGGCTTTCCCTGAGGGTTTTTTATCCCCATCACATTTCCATGCACATCAGTTTTTATCTCATCAACAAACTTTTCCATCTCTTTCCTGACCACCTTCTGGACTGGCTCTTCAAATCCAGAAGGACTGGGTGTTTCTACTAACTTTTCCAGAAACTCAAAAGAATTTTTTCTCATCTCTTGTCCTTTTCTTATATCTCATCGTTCAAAACTTATTCTTCTTTCTTTGAATTTGATTTTGAATTTTACGCTATGGCTTTGCATTTTTCGCTTTTCGTTTTACGTTACGGTCTCTTTTCCTTTCTCTTCTTCGAGCAACCAGCAACGAGCAACTAGCAACGATTTTTTATCCACCATTGACGTCTCGGTTTCGGGCTGAATTTGGGGAGGTTTGCCCCTTGAATAAAATACA
>CAZQMG010000042.1:6640-14819 GCA_964594375.1 uncultured Clostridia bacterium
TGACGTCTCGGTTTCGGGCTGAATTTGGGGAGGTTTGCCCCTTGAATAAAATACAGACATAAAGAGGGTCGTAGTCATAAAGATTATAGCCAAAACTATAATCACTTTCGCCAATGGGCTAATTGCACCCATAGCACCAAAAAACGTTCTTACTCCTCCCCCAAAAGAAGCTCCTGTACTAGCTCCTTTTCCTACCTGCAATAAAATCGTCACTATTAACAAAATACAAACTATGATATGTAAGGTTAAAAGCAGCCCCATTTTCACTCCTTGTATTTAATTATCCTGGCAAAAGAGGAAGCTTCTAAGCTTGCTCCTCCCACCAAAGCTCCGTCTATGTCAGGTTGACACATAAGTCCTTTTATATTATCTGGCTTCGCACTTCCTCCATATTGGATACGGATGGAATTTGCTATTTCTTTTCCTAATAGCTCTTCCAGAGTAATTCTAATGAAGCGGTGCATCTCTTGAGCCTGCTCAGGAGTAGCCGTTTCTCCCGTGCCTATAGCCCATACAGGCTCATAAGCAATAACTAATTTCTCTCCATCCTGAAGATCAATTCCTTCCAGACATCCTCCTAGCTGGACTGATACTATTTCTTTCGCTTTTCCATCTTTTCTTTCTTTAAGCCTCTCTCCTACACAGAGAATAGGTATTAAACCAGAGGAAAGAGCTGTTTTGGTCTTTTTATTTATCTGGTTATCGTTTTCTCCAAAATATTGCCTTCTTTCAGAATGACCTAAAATAACATATTCACATCCTATATCAAAAAGCATAGAAGAAGATATTTCTCCTGTGTAGGCTCCTTCTTCCTTCTCGTGCATATTCTGCGCTCCTAAGGCAATACCACTCCCCTCAATTACTGCTTTGACTGAACTCAAGGCAGTAAAAGGAGGAAAGACTACCACCTCCACTTCATCCAGATTCTGAATCTCCTTTTTTAGCTCCCCTACTGTACGAACTGCTTGCTGCATTGTTTTATGCATTTTCCAGTTTCCACCAAAAATCGGCTTACGCAATTCTCTCTCCTTCTTCGCTGAAATGCCTCAGAATAATTTTCATTATTTATAGTATATCATATATTTTACTTGATGATCAATACCCCTCACCTTAATCCTCTCCCCACAGGGGAGAGGAAACTTCTTCTTTTCGAGCAGCAAGCGACTAGCAACGAGCAACGAATCTCTATTTACTATCTAGAGCGGCTACTCCCGGTAGTTCTTTTCCTTCCAGGAACTCCAGAGAAGCACCTCCTCCGGTAGAAATGTGGCTCATCTTATCCTCTAAACCTATGCTTCTAATAGCAGCAATAGAATCTCCCCCTCCCACTACCACAGTCGCATCACATTCGGCTAGCATTTTAGCTATAGTTTCAGTGCCTTTGGCAAAATCTTCTATTTCAAACATTCCCATAGGTCCGTTCCAGAAGACAGTCCTTGCTTTCTTGATAGACCCGGCAAAAAGTTTGAGTGTCTCAGGACCTATATCTAAAGCTAACCAATCAAGAGGAATCTTATCCTGCCCTACTATCTTTACCTCTACTCCTTTTTTTGCCTCTTTAGCCACTATGTGGTCAAGGGGAAGAAGGATGTTACATTTTTTTTCAAATGCTTTATCTATTATATTTTTTGCCTCTGATATCTTCTCTTCTTCCAGTAAGGACTTACCCACAGGAAAACCCTTTGCCTTGAGAAAAGTATAAGCCATTCCTCCTCCTATAAGAATATCCTCACATTTGTCCAGGAGATTAAGCAATACTCCTATCTTATCAGAGACCTTGGCTCCCCCCAAGATAGCCACAAAAGGAGCCTGTGGATTGGCCAAAATCCCTCCTAAAACTTCCAGTTCTTTCTCCATAAGAAAACCCGCTGCCGAGGGTAAAAACCTGGCTACTCCTACAGTAGAAGCATGAGCTCGATGAGCTGTGCCGAAAGCATCATTAATAAAAATATCTGCCAGAGAAGCTAGCTTTTTGGCAAACTGAGGATCGTTATCTGTCTCCTCTTTATAAAAACGAGTATTCTCCAAAAGCATAACCTCAGAAGGCTTCATCTCTTTAGCTTTTTTCTTTACCTCGCTACCCACACACTCATCAAGCTTTAGAACTTTTTTTCCCAGAAGTTTTTCCAGACGACGAGCTACCGCATCCATCCGTAGTTTCTCTACCACTTTTCCCTTTGGTCTTCCCAGGTGAGACATAAGTATAAGGCTAGCTCCTTGCTTTAGAATATACCGAATAGTAGGAAGGGACGCCCTTATTCTTGTATCATCAGTAATGTTCCCCTCCTTATCTAGGGCAACATTAAAATCTACTCTCATTAATACTCGTTTGTTTTTCAAATCCATATCTTTAACAGTCAATTTTTCCATCATTTTTTCCGTCTTTTCTGTCATTACGAACAAGCTCCCTCGCTTGTCTGCGTGCGGATACGCACAGGCAAGTCTGTCATTGCGAACGGAGTGAAGCAATCTCTGTCTTTGGGATTGCTTCAGCTTCACCCCTCACTCCCTCCCTCTCCCCACAGGGGAGAGGATTAAGGTGAGGGGACACGACCGACAAACGATAAATTTGGCTTTACTTTCTACGATTCACTATTCACTGTTTTCTAATCATATATTCGGCTAGATCTATTATTCGACAGGAATATCCCCATTCATTGTCATACCAACCCAAAACTTTTACCAGCGTTCCTTCGATTACATAAGTATAATCTGCGTCTATAATAGCCGAAGCAGGGTCTGTGGTAAAATCATGAGAAACCAGAGGTTCTGAAGAGTATTTTAAAATTCCTTTCAGGCTTCCCTGAGAAGCTTTCCTGAGAGCAAGATTTACCTCGTCTACTGTCGTTTCTTTTTCTACCTCAGCTACCAAATCCACTAAACTAACATCAGGCGTAGGAACCCGAATAGCCAGACCATCTATTTTCCCCTCTAATTCAGGTATTACTTTTCCTGCTGCTGCTGCTGCTCCAGTACTGGTAGGTATCATAGAAAGAGCAGCTGCCCTCGCTCTTCTTAAATCTTTGTGAGGTGCATCCAACAAAGCCTGGTCATTGGTATAAGAATGAATAGTGGTCATCACGGCATGCTTTATCCCGAAATTGTCTATCAAAACCTTGACTATAGGTACCAGGCAGTTAGTGGTACAAGAGGCATTAGAAACAATATCATCCTGTGCAGGACGGTAGGTTTCTTCATTCACTCCCATGACTATAGTTGGAACAGCACCTTTGGCTGGAGCACTGATAATAACTTTCTTAGCTCCGGCTTCCAGGTGAGAAGCTGCTTGTTCTTTGCTTCGGAAGAAACCAGTGGACTCTATTACGATATCCACTCCCATTTCCTTCCAGGGAAGACTGGCTGGATTTCTTTCCGAGCAGACCCTTATCTTTTTCCCATCGATTATTATGTTATCTCCTTCTGCCTTCACCTCACCCTGGTAAGTCCCGTGGACAGAATCATACTTAAACAAATAGGCCAATGTTTTAGCATCCACCAAGTCATTTACAGCTACAAAATCCAAATCTGTCTTTTCCCCTAAAGCTGCCCTTAAGGTAATTCTTCCAATCCTTCCAAATCCATTAATTGCTACTCTTCCCATCTATACGTCCTCCTTTTACTTATTATTCTTGATTGATAATTAGTCTAAATACGAGAATCATTCTTTTTCAAGAAATGATCGTATCCTCCCCCTTCTATTCTAGTGCGGGTACCTATTTTATTGATAATAGAGATTCCTTCTCTCTTATCAACCACTTCTCCGATCAAACTACAAGAAAAATTTAACTCTTCCTCTACGAGCTTTCTTTTGCCAGGGGGTACGGTAAAAAGAAGCTCGTAGTCCTCCCCTCCATAAAGCACCCACTTCAGAAAAGACTCCTTCAATGTCTTAGCCAGAGTCTTACTGGAAGGAGCTACGGGAAGTTTTTCTTCCCAGACAACCGCTCCCTTGTCGCTTTCCTTTCCTAAACGAGTAAGATCGGAAGCCAGACCATCACTAATATCTATCATTGCTGAAGCTATTCTTCTTCTGCCTATTTCCTGACCTTCTCTCAAACGGGGAAAGGGCTTAAGATGTCTTTCTATTAAAGACTCTCTTACTGATTGTCCTATAGGCAAGCTACTTTTTTCTAAACAGGCTAAACCAGCAGCCGCTGTTCCTAATTCTCCGGTGACGTAGATTAAATCTCCCTTCTGAGCTCCAGACCGCAGAATAATCTCTTCCCTCTTCGCTTGTCCCAGCAAAGATATAGTGATAAAGAAAACAGAAGAATAAACTAAATCCCCTCCTATTATACCCACCTTACTCCAAGAAGCTACTTCCTTCAATCCTTCATATAACTCGTCTATCAAGGAAGTCTCTTTATCTTTAGAGAGACCAAGGGAAACTAAACAATAAGTGGGACTTCCCCCTATTGCCGCAATATCAGAAATATTCACTGCCAGGGCTTTCCACCCTAATTGTCGGAAAGAGGTATAATCCCATTTAAAATGGATGTCTTCTACCAGGGTATCGCTGGTAAACAAAAGTAAATCGCCCGAAGATACCTCTACAACTGCTGTATCGTCTCCTATTCCTACGACCGCCCCTTGTTGAAATGCCCTTAAACTAGACCTGATTCGTTGAATAAGTCCAAATTCTCCGATTTGCGATATTTTCATCCGGATCTTCGTTTTTAATTTTCTTTAGCACTATATACGACATCCTGTATACTACATACAACCTTTGTATGGCTGGGGCGGGAGGATTCGAACCTCCGAATAACGGATCCAAAGTCCGCTGTGTTACCGCTTCACCACGCCCCAATCTCGTATCTAGTTCGTATATCGTATGTCGTCTTTCCCCTCACCCCTTCCCTCTCCCCACGGAGGAGAGGGCACGAACACCGAACATCTAGAATTTAGGTTTTTTTCTTTCTTTTCGATTCACCATTCACGAAATACCATTCACGCTTTCTATTCCAATACCAAATCGGTTACCGTATTCTTAATACCTTTAAGAGTGCGTAATTTATCCACAACTACCTGAAGAATATCCTCAAAACTATCCGCCTCGATTAAGGCTAAAACATCCTGGTCTCCTGTGGTTAGCTCTGCTCCCTTTACCTCATCAAATTTCAGCAAAGCATCCCTTACGCTTCTCTCCTTTCCCATCTCTACTTCAATCTTTAAATAAGCTCTAGCCATTTACCTCACCTCTTTTCCCTTTTAATAGGGACAGCGACCATTTTTCTGTCTATCTAAAACCTATTCCTCCGCCAACGGGAGAAGCCTCGCTTTCTCATCCAACTTCCTTAACTCACCCTGAAAATTATCTCTTTCCTGAGAACTGGCATAATCAATTATTAAGATGCCGGAAAGATGATCGACCTCATGTTGAAGGGCATGGGCAAGAAGACCTTCTCCCTCTATCTTTGTCCTCCTTCCCTCTTCATTCAGACCCTGAACCAATACTCTCATTGCTCTCTTTACCCTTACCGTAACCCCGGGGATAGAAAGACAACCTTCTTCTATAGTACTTTCATCTTCTCTCAACATAATTAAAGGATTAGCCAGTTTTATTAATCCTCCCCCCACATCTACCACTATTAACTGCCGCTCTATTCCTACCTGGCAGGCGGCTAATCCAATGCCTTGAGCTTCATACATAGTACGTGCTATTCTGTCAAATATCTCCTTTTCTCTCAGCCCTACAATATCCACTCGCACACACTGTTTTCTTAATATGGGCTCTCCGTATTCTCTAATTCTATAGACAGACATACTCTCTATCATTCCCTCTTTAGCCTATTTCTCTCATCTACAAAAATAACTTTGGACTTTAAACCCTTCGCCTCTTCATCATTAAGCAAAACATAAGAGATAATTATCACTTTATCACCCACTTGAGCTAACCTCGCTGCTGCTCCATTTACACAGATTATACCTGATTTTCTTTCTCCCTCAATGGCATAAGTGCTAAATCTTTCCCCATTGTTCAGATTGAAAACCTCTAGTCTCTCTCCTGCTAGAATATCTGCCGCCTCCATTAACTCCGCATCAATAGTGATGCTTCCCTCATAGTCTAGCTCAGCCTGAGTAACTGTAGCTCTATGTATCTTCGACTTATATAGTGTTCTTAACATATAATTCCTCTTATTAACATTTGAAGTTCACCTGAAATTCTATCACAAAACAGACCTTTGTCAACATTATAATTGCGTCAGAATCCGAAATAAGAATAGGCAAAAAGACCCTACGGCTTATAGAACACCTGGATCCCGTGCTTTTTTCTGTCAGGCAGGCTCTCCAGAAGTTATCCAAGAGATAGATCTAAAATCCTTATCATAGGTGTAAATAGCTTCGATTTTGTTTTTTTTCATTAAAACTGCATTGTAGGCATCAATGAAATCAATATCTTTTTCCAGGTAAAGAATCAAACACTCCTGAAGTAATTTTTTGTTCTGACAATGAAGATTGGGAGTATTCAAAATCTTTTCCACCTTGTCCACTATTTCTTCTTTCTTTAAGTGATAGAATCCCTCCAGAACCCATATTATTTCAGCTATAACTAGATCAGAGGTAAATAAAGGCTCCTGTTTTTCCAGTGCCCTTCTAAACATCTTCAGGCAGGCCTCCGCCTTCCGAGGATGATCACCAGTAAGAAGCCGAAGAAAAATATTAGTGTCTATAAATCTCATTCTATCTCTCCCTCTATCCTTTTGCTAACTTCCTCTTTTGTCTTTTTGCGAAGATTCTTAAAATCGAGAGGTCCCCTCTGTTTTATCGTGGCGTAGACGTTCAGGATATTTCCCTTTATGGGATAGAGAATCACTCTTCCCTTCTCCTGGAGAAAGAGCAATCTATCGGCTGTTTTCAGCCTCAAGGATTTTCTAATCTCCTTAGGAATAGTGACTTGCCCTTTAGCAGTAATGGTAGAAGTAGGCATTTTCGTTCTCCTTGCTCTTATCTTTTTTATTACATTATATTCAAATTCTTACTTTTGTCAAATATCAAGGAGGCAGCTAAGACAAGACTATCTTTTGTTATGCATCTGGCTCGTTTGTTAACCCAGGAAATTGCCCTTCTTTCCCACCCAGATAATCCCCACTTAGCCTACCAACGTCAAAGCAAATTGATGCGCGATGCCTTTGAAAAAGAAGAATCTATATCTTTTTGAATATTGAGGTCCAAAAGAACAAAAATTTGACATCGTTTTTTAAAACCTTATAATTCTCTAAAAGAGGGTAAAGGAATGCATAAGAGAGCACTCGATATCTTGAAATAATTTAAGGAAGAACTGCCTACATGGTAAACTTTCGATGGGTAAAGCAAAAAAACTTCGACCTGGGCACTTCCCTGCCGTTCTTTTTTGAAAATATAATACCATCATTTTCCTGCAAAAGTTGGTTGAAGACTAACGGTGCAAAGAAAAAGACCCATAATCCCATTACCGTGTATCGCAATAAGTCGTATAAATAGATAGTGGGAAAGATTTTTTTCAGTATAATTCGAATAATAAACAAGATGACAAGACCTATTAATCCCTTGAAAAACTGTATTTTAAGAGAAGCTCGTTCAACAAACCCAATATATTTATTTTCCAGTGTATTGCCTACTCCCATCCCTATAAGGAGGCCAAAAACTTTTGCCGAGTTGGGGCTATGATAAAGTGCAAATAATAGTAGGGGCAAACAGACTGATATTGTTATCTTGGCCAGTAAAGACAAATTCATCAATCTTTTGCCAATAATATTATATATTTTGATAAAGATAAAAGTAATAACTAGTCCTATTAAAATACCACCTATAACATCATGTGGGTAATGGAGCCCGAGATAAACTCTAGAAAGAGAGACAAATATCACCAAAATCACTCCTGAGTATAATAAAAATCTCTTTTTAGCTTTGCTTACCACATATGACCAAAAAGTAGTTGTTCCTTGTGAATGCGCACTAGGAAAACCTACAGTACCTGCAGTCGCCTCTTTATATAATATCCTGATCGAGGGGTCCGATGGACGGGGAAGGTAGAAAAAAGCTTTTAGAGTTAAATTTACAAATGCTGATAATGAGAAAAGTAGAGCTAGCCCAAAACCATTCCTTTTACTAAAACACCAATAAATAATCGGAATGATCAGCATATAAAAGATCTCCGACCCTAAATTAGTAATAGCCCTGAAGAGCATATCAAAAGTAG
>CAZQMG010000043.1:0-14598 GCA_964594375.1 uncultured Clostridia bacterium
TTCTTTGGCTGACTCAATCATCGCCTTCTTTAACTGAGCTTCTGCTTCATAAGAATCAGTCAGTCCGGCAATGCTGATTCCCTTTGCTCCCAGAAACATCTTATCTACATAGTAGTTTCTTACTCCCTTTTCTGCCAGAGGCCCTATATAGGAAAGGGATCTTGAATGAAAGACGCCACCTGTAGAAATGACCGTAATCTCAGGTTTATCAATTAATTCCAAAACTACAGCTAAAGAGCTGGTGATTACTGTTAATCTTTTTTTTACTTCAATCTCTTTTGCCACCTCTAAAGAGGTGGTGCTAGCATCAAACATTAAGGCATCTCCATTCTCAATTAGCGCTGCAGCAACCTTTCCAATTGCTTTCTTTTCCTCTTTGTGTTCTATTTCCCTTGCCTTAAAGGAGAGCTCAAAGCTAATTTTATTGGTAGGTATAGCACCTCCATAAGTTCTTTTTAATAATCCTTCTTTTTCCAAGCCTTCCAGATCACGTCTGATCGTCTCCTCAGTAACTGAAAGCAGACTGCTTAGCTGCGAGACTACCACATTTCCCTTGTCTTGCAATAAATCTATTATTTTCAATCTCCGCTCACCAATTAACATACTCTTTTCTCTATTTGTCTTTGTTTTAGGCATAATTAATTTGATTTAGCCTATATTACTTGATATTTTTTCCTTTGTTTCTTTCTTTTTTGTATTATAATAAAGATTTCTGATGAGTCAATCCCTGAAAAAAAATGGCTAATTTTGGGGCCCACGGGGGAAATGGACCAAATGGGAGGCTTTTGGTAAAAAAACGAAGAATTAAGGAAAAGAATTTAGAAAAGAGAGATGATATTGAAACTCTTTAAATAGCTGAAGAGGTATACATCTCAGATGAGGTCATCAGAGGAATTAGCAGGGTACCAGGACCGCGGACACCAGACCCTCAGGGCTTTATCGGTAGCTATCACTCCAGCTCTGGCTACTTTTTGCTATTTACTTAAAACTCGACTAACTGCTTTCTTCCATCCCTTGTAGAGATTTTCTCTTTTTTTCTCATCAATTTGAGGCAGAAATAAAGCATCGCGCTTCCAAAGTGCAGCGAGTTCTCTCTGCTCTTTCCAGAAGCCAACAGTCAAACCAGCCAATAAGGCTGCCCCCAGGGAAGTAGTCTCAAAAATAGCGGGTCTTTCTACGGGAATGCCCAGAATATCAGCTTGAAACTGCATCAACCAATTATTCTCTGCCGCTCCTCCATCCACTCTCAACTTTTCTACCTTTATTTTAGCTTCTTTTTCCATCGCCTCGATAACATCCCTTACCTGATAGGCAATAGACTCTAAGGCAGCTCGAATAATATGTTCTTTTCTGGTGCCCCGATTTATTCCCAAAATTGCCCCCCTGGCTAAAGGGTCCCAATAGGGAGCGCCCAATCCGGTAAAAGCGGGAACCAAATATACACCTTCGGTATCCTCAATCTTTCTGGCTGCCTCCTCTGTATCTTTTTCCTCTTTTATTAATCCCAGACCATCGCGTAACCACTGCACTGCTGCTCCAGCAATAAATACACTTCCTTCCAGGGCATAGGTTGGCTTCCCACTGCCATCACAGGCAATTGTAGTAAGGAGTTTTTCAGAAGAAACCAGCCTTTTCCCTGTACTAAGAAGAAGAAAACAACCTGTTCCATAGGTATTCTTGAGCATACCTGCATCAAAGCAAGCCTGACCAAAGAGAGCGGCCTGTTGGTCTCCTAATACGGCAGCGATAGGAATCCCTGGATTTAAAGGGGAGTGGGGAGCAGTGTATCCATAAATCTCACCAGAAGCCCTCACAGAAGGAAGCATTGAAGCAGGAATTTTGAAGAGTTCTAATAATTCAGAATCCCAGGTTAGTTTGTGAATATTGAAAAGCATAGTACGAGAGGCATTAGTGTAATCGGTAAGATGAATCTTTCCACCGGTGAGTTTCCATAATAACCAACTATCAATGGTCCCACAGATGACTTCTCCTTTTTCTGCCTTTCTCCTGATTTCAGGTAGGTTGTCTAGAATCCACCTAATTTTGCTGGCAGAAAAATAAGGATCGAGAAGGAGACCGGTCTTTTCCCTGATGAAGTCTTCCCATCCCCTTCTCTTTAAATCATTACAAAAAGAAGTCGTCCGTCGGCACTGCCAGACTATAGCATTGCCTAAAGGTTTACCACTCGCTCTATCCCAGACAAGAACAGTCTCTCTTTGATTAGTAATAGCAATAGCACTGATATCGTATTTTTCTATTCTGCTCTTCTGGATAGTCTCTTTAATACTTGTCAGGCAACTATTCCATATCTCCTGGGGGTTATGTTCAACCCAACCAGGTTGCGGATAGTAACAAGGAACTTCTCGATAAGAACGAGAAATTACCTTTGCTTTCTTATCGTAAATTACTGCTTTTGTCCTGGTTGTCCCTTGGTCAATAACCAGGATAAACTTTTTTTCCGGCACGCCTCTTTCTTCTTGAAGAACAAATTAATTAGGACGCAGATTTTCGCAGATCTATGTCCAGAAATACCTCAGGACAATTTCTTCCGTCGCTGTTGTTGGTTAATTTGTTAAATGGTTAATTCCCCTCACCCTATCCCTCTCCCCAAGGGGAGAGGGGCACTACTCACCACTTACCAATTAACCACTCACCATTACATAAGGCTTCTTCAGAAAATGTCCTTCGGCAGCCGTATAAATCTCCAGGCTTCTAAGTTAAGGACAATTTTCTTAACATTTTTCAGAATTTTTTGAAATTCCTATACGGCAAGATAGCTGACAAGAAGCTAATAGCTCATAGCAAATTCAAAAAGGAAATTCCTATATGATGAACTTACCCCCCTCTCCCTTCCCTCTCCCCCGTGGGGAGAGGATTGAGGTGAGGGGAAAAATTCCTATACTATCAAGTTATATGTTGACTTTAAAAAACTTATTTTTTCTTCCCTAAAATCTTCCAGGCTCTTTTTAGTTCTTCTGGGGTATTGACTCCCAAAACTACCTGTGGATCCTCAACTTTCATCGCCTCTACTCTCAGTTTCTGTTTATTGAGAAGCTCAATTACATCTGTTAAATAATATTCTGC
Source organism: uncultured Clostridia bacterium (assembly GCA_964594375.1). GTDB lineage: Bacteria > Aerophobota > Aerophobia > Aerophobales > AE-B3A > AE-B3A. Next base: position 3,085 of record CAZQMG010000043.1, read on the forward strand.
TCCCTTGTTGCTACGACTCAGATGAGGAAGGAGAGGAAGTATTCTCTGATTATCAAAGCAATAGATTCCACTGTTTATCTCTCTGATCTCTAGTTCTTCAGAACTGGCATCTTTACTTTCCACAATTTTTTCTACCTGTCTATAGCCATCTATATAACCATTCCTGACGATTCTTCCATACTGTCCCGGATCGGATAAAAGAGCGGTCAATACTGTTGCTGCAGGTTTTGTCTCCCGGTGATTCTTTATCAACTCAATGAGCATAGAGGAAGTGATAAAGGGGGCATCCCCCGGCACTACCACTAACTCACCCTTAAAATCCCTAAGAAGAGAAACAGCTTGTTTAAGGGCATCTCCCGTACCCATTCTTTTCTCTTGATAGACATACTCAAATCCTTCCCCTAAAGTAGACTTTAATTCTTCTGCCTGATATCCTACCACAATAATGGTTCTTGCTATCCCACTTTCAACGCAAGCATTCACCGTAAACCTCACCAAAGCTTGAGAACTTATGGGGTGAAGATGAAGTAACTTACTCAAAGCTGACCTCATCCGTGTTCCTTCGCCTGCTGCCAAAACCACTGCCCTAACATTCTTCATCTATCCTTCTCCTTTTTCTTCTCCTTCATGGGCAAGTTAACCATATCAACAATATATTTATTGTCAAGAAATGCCTCAGGACAATTTCTAGCGTTTAGCGGGTAGCGTATAGGATAAGCCACCCTATACAAAATACTTCTTCTTTCTTTACTAAACTAAAAGCACAAAGCTAAAAACCACAATTCACCATCTTGTTCATAGTTCATTGTTTGTTGATTAAAATCTTCTGTTTGTTCTTGTTTTCTGTCGATGAACTATGAACAATAAACTATCCACCATAGTTTTGCGTTTTTTGTTTTTCACTATACGCTATACGCTATACGCTTTAGACCTTCTTGAATGCTTCCAGAAGAACCTTGAATTCTTCTAATTTTAAAAGATAGGACAAAGAGAAAAAAACAACCACCCCTGCTGTCAGGGCAAGGCTCACCTGAATAATACCAGACACCAGTGAAGGCATATCTAGAGTAGAGACACCTTTGAGCATGAGATAGACTACCATCCCCATTGTAATGGTGATAAAACTAATCTTCGCCAGAGAAAAGAATATTTTCTTTCCTTGTAATCGCTTTAACCTTCTACGCAGGAGAAAAAATAGGATTATTACATTGAAAATCATAGAAAGTGAAGTAGCTAAAGCCAATCCGCTATGCTTTAACGGTGAAATCAAAAGGAAATTGAGAAGGATATTTAAAGCCAACACCGCCAGCGAAACCTTTACTGGTGTTAAGACATCCTGTAAAGAATAGAAAGCCCGGGCAAGAACCATAACCTCACCCATAGCCAACAACCCCAGAGAGTAATAAAATAAAGCATGCCAGGTCATTAAAGTATCCCTGGCAACAAAAGCTCCGTGTTCAAAAAGTAAAGAGATGAGGGGCTTACCAATCAAAATTAACCCGACACTGGAAGGAATCAAAACCAATAAAACCACTCTCACCCCCAAAGATACTGTCTGCCTGAGCTCTTCTACTTTACCCTCTGCTGCCAGAGAAGAAAGACGAGGAAATATAGCTGTAGATAAAGCTATAGCAAAAATACCCAAAGGAAACTGAATTAACCTCATAGCATAAAGAAGGGCTGAAACGCTACCGGTAGCGAGAGTAGAAGCAAAGATGCGATTGATTATTATATTAACCTGCAGGGTTATCCCCCCCAGGATTGCTGGCCCTGCCAATTTAGCAACCTTACGTACACCAGGATGGTTAACGGATAAAAGGGGATAGTACTTAAATCCCTTTCGAATTAATGGCGGAATTTGAACGAGGAGTTGTAGAACTCCTCCTATCACAACTCCAATACCCAGACTATATATTCCGTATTTTGGTGCCAGTAAGAAGGCACATGAAATAAGAGCCAGGCTAAAGAAAATCGGCGCAAAGGCAGGAGCAGCAAAATGGCCTTTACAATTAAGAAAAGCCATTACTAAGGCAGCTATGCTGATGAAAAATAAAAAAGGAAACATAATCTGGGTCAGCCTTACAGTTAACCCCATCTGGGAGGAGACTTGCTTGAAACCTACAGCTAAATAGGGAACATATTTTGGTGCGAAAAAAATTCCTGCTGACACTATTAGCAAAAGAAGTAGAATTATAAGATTAAGAACATTATTGACTAATTTTCTGGCACTTTCTTCTCCTTCTTTGGCTAGCCATTCACTAAAGACAGGAATAAAAGCAGTACTCAATGCACCTTCAGCCAAAAGTAACCTGAAGAAGTTAGGTATGGTAAAACCAAGCCAGAAGGCATCAGTAGCTATTGAGTAGCCGAATACATAGGCAATAACCTGAAGTCTTACCAAACCCAGAATACGAGAGAATAAAGTTCCCAACCCCACTATTCCGGCAGCTTTGATCACTTTATTCCTGTTCACATCAACTCCTATCTGAGTCAGTCCATTGTCAAATATAGCGCATAGCGTTTAGCGGATAGCGTATAGTAAAAAACAAAAAACACAAAACCATAGGGGATAGTTCAGGGACTTTAATTAATGAACAATGAGAAAGTAAATTTTGAATTTTAAATTATAGTTTTTCGTTTTTAGTTTTGAGCTCTTCGCTTTGACGGCTTATCCTATGCGCTACCCGCTATACGCTAAACGCTAGAAATTGTCCTTCGGCATTTCCTTTATCACATCTCTGCCGAAGGACATTTTCTGAAGAAGCCTTATAGGAGCTACCTTAACGAAGCTTCGAGTTGAGGAAAAAGAAAAATATACTGTTTGAGGAGCAAGGCGACGAGTTTATATTTTTCCCGAAACGAGAAGCTAAGCAGAAATAATAAAACGCTACTATACAGCGACGGAAGAAATTGTCCTTCGGCATTTCTTGCAAAATTTTTTTAATATGCTATACTTCCGTTGTTCATCTCTCATTCTTCATCAGAGATTGCCGCGTCGTCCTGAAGACCTTCAGGACTTCTCGCAATGACAGGAAAGAACGTAGGTGGCTGGAATATTTACATTTCAAGGGAGTTAACTATGCCTATTATCAAATCAAGTAAGAAAAGAATGATGCAAAATAAAAAGAAAAGAGCACGCAATAAAGAGATAAAAAAAAGGACCAAGACGAGTATTAAAAAATTAGAGGCATTGATCCAGGAGAAAAAAAGCAAAGAAGCAAAAGATTCTCTCCCCGGTGTGATAAGCCTCATTGATAAAGCAGTATCCAAGAGAGTTTGGCACAAGAATAAAGCAAGTCGAGAAAAATCTAAACTTATGAAAAAAGTAGGATAGTAATTGTCTTTCTTTTTACGAGCAACGAGCGACAAGCAATGAGCGACGAATTTCTATTCACCTTTTACCACCCCCAGGGGAAAATAAGAAATCATATTCTCTTCTAGCCATTTCAAAGAATCCAGAGGCGAAAGCCTCCAGGATGTAGGACAGGGGGAAAGGAACTCCACCAAAGAAAAAGAATCCTTTTCCAGTTGCAGAAGGAAGGACTTCTTTATAGCCTTCTTGGCTTTCCTTATATTAGAGGGATTATTCACTGCTACTCTTTCTAAATAAGCCACTCCAGGAAGAGAGGAGAGTAGTTCACATACCCTCAAAGGATAACCAGCCTCCTTGACATTCCTCCCAAAAGGAGTAGTAGCGGTTTTCTGCCCCAGTAGAGTAGTAGGAGCCATCTGTCCTCCGGTCATCCCGTAGGTAGCATTATTGATAAAGAACACACTGAAAGCCTCTCCACGAGAAGCAGCATGTATGATTTCCGCTGTCCCTATGGAAGCTAAATCTCCATCTCCCTGATAAGTAAAGACAACCTTATCAGGATGAACTCTCTTAATCCCGGTAGCTACAGCAGGAGCTCTACCGTGAGCTACCTCTACCATATCAAAATCAAAATAATCGTAAGCAACCACAGAGCAACCCACCGCGCAAATACCGATCAGCTTCTCACGGATTCCTAGCTCATCGACAATCTCACAAATCAATCGATGCACAATTCCATGGCCGCATCCTGGACAATAATGGGTGGGGCGATTCTTCATTGATTGTGGTCTTGTGAACTTTACCTCCATCTATTTCCCTTCATCCTTCTGTGATTGAATTAACCAATTCTATCAGTTCTTGCCCGATTTTTTTGCCAGTTTCCCTAACAGCTTCATCCTCTGTCTGTATCATTTCCATTGAAGAGTAAGAGGTTGTCGCCCCCAAACTCTTCTCCCATATAGTCTTTCCATCCTTTACTGAAATCAGAGACACCAAAATATCCATTTTTACTCTATATTCCTCCACAGCTATGGCAGCTTCGGACAAAGGCTCGTTGAAATAGTGAGTAATCTTTCCCTGTAAAATCAAATCAGCCTCTTCCTCTTCTGTTATCTCCAGCCGTCCATCAAGAATAAACTCCTCTCTGATAGACCTGGTAAGGGTTTCCTCGAGTCCATACTGGAAAGTTTCATTGAGAAAGAGAGGTATAGCGATTTTTATTCCGGAAGGGGAAGCCACCCATTGGTAGCTACACCCTCCTAAAAGAACCATTAATAAAGAAAAGAATATTAACCATCCTTTTTGCCTGATGACTTTTTTTTGCATAAATCCTTCCTGAATTAGTCAGAAGTTCTTTTCTGGTTTTTTTGAGAGGAGAATCTTTCACTAAATGCTTCCAGGAGATCAATAGGCAGAGGGAAAACTATAGTAGAGCTATGTTCTGTAGCTATATCGGCTAGAGTCTGAAGATATCGAAGTTGAATACTTTGAGGATACTTACCAAGAATTCCTGCTGCCTGGGAAAGTTTTTCTGCTGCCTGATATTCTCCCTGAGCATTAATAACTTTAGCTCTTCTTTCCCGTTCTACCTCAGCCTGTCTAGCCATAGCTCGCTTCATAGTGTCAGGTATTTCAATTTCCTTAATCTCTACCACACTAACTTTAATTCCCCAGGGATCGGTCTGCTCATCAACGACCGTCTGAAGCTTCTCATTTATCTTGTCCCTTTGAGAAAGCAGCTCATCCAGCTCTGCTTCTCCCACCACTCCCCTCAATGTAGTTTGAGCAATCTGCAAAGTAGCAAAACGATAGTTCTCCACCTCAACAACAGCTTTAGAAGGGTCCATAACCCTGAAATAAACCACCGCATTTACCTTCACCGGAACATTATCTTTGGTAATTACCTCCTGAGGCTGAACATCAAAGTTCATTGTCCTCAGACTCATTTTAACCATCCTATCTATGATAGGGATAAGAAAAAACAGTCCTGGTCCTTTGGCACCTATCAGTCTGCCTAATCTAAAAATTACTCCTCTTTCATACTCGGTTACCACTCTAATAGAAGCGGCAAAAACAATCACACCTACTATCACCAGAAATATTAATAGTCCCATTTTTAACCCCTTTTTTTAGCGGATAGCGGGTAGCGTTTAGCGTATAGAATTAAACATCCTATACAACACGCTACCTACTTCCTTATTAAATTAAAAGCTCAAAGCTAAAAAACTATAATTTAAAACTTATTTCCCCTTCTTTTAACATGTTCCGAGACTACCTCGTCGCTTTACTCCTCCATTGACAGACAAGGAATTTTGCCTTTTTTACAAAAACTTGTCTATATACGAGTTCTAGCTCCAAGATACGATTTCTTGTGTTTGACTTCGGACTATCTTTTTACTATCCGCTATACGCTATCCGCTTTTTTTAACTATCAGCCTCATTTCTTCTACCCGCACCACCTCAACTTTATCCCCTTTCTTAACCACCTCTTCCTCCAGGTTGAGGATAGCATTCCATATCTCTCCATGAATTTGAATTTTACCCTGGGGAATAAGGTCGCTGCGCGCAATTCCTATACTTCCTACCATACCCTTAGGCCCAGTAGCAGGCTTTCTGAATTGAGCTTTTATTGCATAGAAAATAATGAATATAAAAATAAAGCTGGTCACTGCCACCATAGTAAAAACGTATTTCAGAGAAATGGAGATATAGACGGCAGAAGGGCTAATAAGCATAAGAGAGCCCAGTGTTAGAGCAATAACCCCACCAATAGTTAAAGCTCCGTAAGAGGTAATGTTAACTTCCAGAACAAAAAGAACGAGAGCCAAAAATATCAACAATAATCCAACTAAACTGAAAGGAAAAAGTTGCAAGGCAAAGAAAGAGAGAATCAAACAAATTGACCCAGCAATCCCTGGCAAGAACATTCCTGGATGAAAGAATTCCAGAATAATCCCCCATATTCCCACCATAAGTAGAATATAAGCTATATTAGGGTCAGAAAGCACCTGAAGAAACTTTTCCCGAAAAGTTAATTCTGTAAAATCAAAAACGGCTCCCTCGGTCTTAAGAACAAGAGCTGTATTGCCTATGTTTACTTCTCTTCCCTCCAACTTCTGCAAAAGGTCGTCGATGTCCTCAGCTATAAAATCTATTATCCCCAGCTCTAAAGCTTCCTCGGCTGTCACAGAAACACTTTCTCTTACCGCTTTTTCCGCCCAAATAACATTTCTTTCTCGCTTTTGAGCAATAGATTTAATATAGGCGGCAGCGTCATTAACCACCTTTTCTTCCATCTCTTTATCTAACGTTCCCGCCATGCCTAAGGCTACAGGATGAGCTGCCCCAATGTTGGTACCAGGAGCCATTACTGCTATATGAGAAGCTAGAGTGATGAAGACTCCGGCAGAAGCAGCCCGGGCGCCTTTAAGGGATACATAAACAACTGTAGGGATTTCACTATTCATTATAGTCTTAACCATCTGACGCATAGACTTGTCCAATCCTCCCGGGGTATCCAATTGAATGATAAGACATTGAGCCCCCTTCTGGGTAGCTATCTTCATAGCTTTATCCAGACGATCCGCAGAAACAGGACTTATAGGCCCCTCTAGCTTTAAAACTTCCACTACGTTCTCTTGTTCAGCATAAGAGGGAAAAGTAATTAAGAATAGAAATACCGTTATAATAGCTATTCTTGTTCTTTTACCAGTCATAATATTGTTTGTTTTCAATACTTTCAATCTCTCACAGACCCTTACTCTCCATCAGCTCCTTTATTTTGTTCCATACTGCTCGAGCTACTTCTCTCTTACTCCTTCTGGATAAATGCTCCACTTTACCCTTATTATTTATTAAGGTCACTATATTAGTGTCCCCCTTAAAACCAGCTCCTTCCTCGGTTATATTATTAGCCACTATTAAATCAAGGCTTTTTTCTTTTAATTTTCTCATGGCTTCTTTTTCTAAATCCTTTGTTTCGGCGCAAAATCCTACCAGAATCTTACTCTCTTTTCTCTGTCCCAGTTCCTTTAAGATGTCCGGGTTCTGCACTAGCTCCAGAATGAACTTTTTCTGGCTAGTTTTCTTGATTTTTCCATTTTTTTTCCTGGACGGAGCATAATCAGAAACAGCAGCACTCATCACTATTCCATCGGCCTCCCCCATTTTTTCTTTTACCATTTTATGCATTTCCCGTGCTGATTCTACCCAATGAAATTCTACTCCTGAGGGAGGGTCAAGTGAGGTTGGGCCACTGATGAGAACTATTCTTGCTCCTCGAGATGCTCCTTCTTCAGCCAAAGCGTAACCCATCTTCCCACTGGAATAGTTACTAAAGAAACGAACTCTGTCCAGGGGTTCTCTCGTGGGACCAGCAGTAACCACAAAGGCTTTACCTAGAAAATCATCTCTGGATTGCATAACTCTCTCCAAACATTCTACGATTTCCTGGGGTTCTGTCATCCGCCCGAGTCCTATCTTTCCGTCTGCCAAATCTCCCCTCTCTGGCCCGATGAACTTAAACCCAATCGCTTTTAGACTTTCTATATTTCTCTGTAAGATAGGATTTTCATACATCATATTATTCATAGCCGGTGCGAGCAAAACAGGAGCCTTAGTAGCCAAAACGGTGGTAGTTAGAATATCATCGGCAATTCCATTAGCTATCTTGCCTATTATATTGGCTGTAGCCGGGGCAATCAGACAGGCATCAGCAAGTTCAGCCAAAGAGAGATGTTCTGCTTTTTTAATATTTCTACTAAATAATTTCAGGGTAACTTTCTGAGAAGCCAGGTTTTGTAAGGTCAAAGGAGGGAGGAAGTGAGTAGCTGTTTTGGTCATAATCGGATAAACTATGGCTTCTTTCTTTCTCAGTAATCGGACAATCTCAGCTGCTTTATAGGCAGCGATGCTACCGGTCACCCCCACTAAAATACTCTTATTTCTTAAGGCACCCATAATACATCATCCAATTGGCTTATGAAAAAATTGCACCTTCTCTCTTTGCCAACAGTAGTAGAAGGACCATGCCCTGGATAAACAACTACTTCATCAGGAAGTGTTAATATTTTATCCTTAATAGATTTCTGTAACTCTCTAAGGTTACCACCGGCCAGATCTGTCCTTCCTATTCCTCCAGCAAAAAGAGTATCTCCTGAAAAAAGCTTATTATCTCCGTATAAACATATACTGCCTGGAGTATGCCCTGGAGTATGCAAAATTCTTAGAGAAAAACCACCTACTCTTATTTCATCTCCTTCTTCTAACACCCTGTCAGGTAGACCAAAAGACCTGTCTTTTCCCGTGAGGGCTGATAAATTCAATTCTGCATTCTGCAAAAGAAAAACATCAGCAGAATGAGCTAGTAGGGGAGCCTCTGTCTTTTCTCGGAGGAAATCATTGGCTCCTATATGGTCTATATGAGTATGTGTATTGACAATACTCCTAATCTTCAGCGAATCTTTTCTAATTACTTCAATTATTCTCTCGCCTTCTTCTCCCGGGTCAACAACAATGGCCTCTTTATCCTTTTCATCCCATAATATATAACAGTTAACCTCAAATATTCCCACTACCACTTTCTTTACCTTCATTTAAAACCTTCTAGCTGTACTTAATCAATGAGAGAACATCATATCCTTTAAGTTTATCTCTTCCTTTTAAAGAGACAAGCTCAATCAAAAAAGAAACCCCTACTATCTTCCCTCCTAGTTCTTCTACTAATTTACAAATGGCTCCGGCTGTCCCCCCGGTAGCCAAAAGGTCATCAAGAACGAGAACCTTATCACTCTTTTTAACCCCATCCTGGTGAATCTCCAGAGTATCTTCTCCATACTCCAGTTCGTAGCTGACTTTCTTCACCCTGTAGGGAAGCTTGCCTGGTTTACGAACGGGTACAAAACCTGCTCCCAGCTCATAAGCAACCCCTCCCCCCAGAATAAATCCCCGTGCCTCAGCGCTAACCACTACACTAATTTTCTCGTTCCTATAAGGTTCAGCCAAAAGCCCTATTGCCTTCTTCAAATAATTTGCATCTTGCAATAGAGGAGTAATGTCCCTAAACAATATCCCCTTTTTAGGAAAGTCCTGAATGCTCCTGATTTTCTCTGATAACTCCATTGCTATTTTCTCCTCGTACATCCTTAATTTCAAGTTGTAATGTTTCCCTTCCTTTCCATCGATTTATGGTGGGAGTAAAAATCATATCTATATCTCCTGACCTCACTATCCTCTTGCCCTCTTCACTAAGGCTAAAAGCTATAGCCTCGAACCTTTCTCCTCCTTCTTTCGTACCAATCACTGCTTTAACAAACTTCTTGTTAAATTCAGGTGAAGAAAAAGTACTCAATCCTTCTCCTAAAAATAAAGGTTGAGGATTATCCGAACCATAGGGCGAAAGAAGCTCCATATCCTTAAAGAAATCACTTTCCAATTCTTTCAGACTTACTCTAGCATCTATAAAATAGGTAGGAACCAAATCTTCTGGAGAAAGTTTCTCCTCAGCTAACTCATTCAATCTATCCTTTAATATAGTTATATTCTTTATCGGTATCATCATTCCTGCCGCCATTTTATGCCCTCCGAAACTGAGAAGCAAATCTTCGCATGCCTGGAGAGCATTAAAAATGGAAAATTTAGGAATGCTCCTGGCCGAACCTCTAGCTACGTCTCCTTGAGGAGAAAAAATAACTGCCGGGCGGAAGTATTTTTCTCTGACATAAGAAGCTAATAGACCAATTAATCCCGGATGCCAGCCATCCTTAATAAGAATAATCACCGACTCTTTAGTTTCGGGAAGAAGTTTGTCTGCCTCTCTACGCATACTTCCCTCTATTTTCTGTCGTTGTCTATTCTCTACGTCAAGGTCCCTGGCTAATTTAATAGCTTCTCCCCAAGAAGTGGAAAGAAGAAGTCTCACTGCCTTTCTACTCAAAGAGAGCCGTCCGCAGGCATTGAGCCTGGGGGCAAGAATGAATCCTATGTGACCTCCCTTGATTTCCTTCCCATCCAGTCCAGTAATCTCAATTAGAGCTCTTAATCCAAGATTAGAAGTTCGATTGAGACGCTCCAGACCAAACTTTACCAGAATTCTGTTCTCACCTTTTAGAGAAACAACGTCAGCAATAGTTCCCAGGGCTACCAGGTCCAGATAATCCCAGGGCTCTACCTTTTTAGAAGAAGATTTTTGAGCGAGAGCCTGAATAAGCTTAAAGGCAACTCCTACCCCGGCTAACTCTTTGAAAGGATAGGAACAATCTGGTTGATTGGGATCGAGAACAGCATAAGCAGAAGGGACTTTTTCTTTAACTCGGTGGTGGTCGGTAACTATAACATCCAGACCCAGACTATTTGCATAATTTATCTCCTGGATACAGGAAATCCCGCAATCACAGGTGATAACCAGATCTATCCCCATTTCTACTGCTTTATCCAATGAGCTTTTGTTTAACCCATATCCCTCCTTTTCTCTGTGAGGAATATAAAAGTAAGCAGAAACTCCCGAGCTACGTAAGAACTGCAATAAAAGAGTAGTAGCTGAGATTCCATCTACATCATAGTCACCATAGATGAGAATCCTTTCTTTCCTGGAGATGGCTTCAGTAATTCTCTGGATGGCCATATCCATCCCCTTCATTAAAAATGGATCTTGCAGATGCTTTAGAGAAGGATAAAGAAACCTTTTGACCTCTTCGCTCTCTACTATCCCCCGATTATATAGAAGTTGAACCATTAAAGGAGGAAAACCCCATTCTCTAGACAAAAAAAGGCGTTTCTCTCTTTTCAGGGGCTCCCGGATAATCCATTTTCTTTCCATTGAACTCTATTTATCTTCCTTTCTTAAAATTATAGCCCATTTATAACTTAAGTCAACAGTCATAGCGGACAGCGTTTAGCGTGTAGCGTATAGTGTCGCTTCGCTCAATTTCCCCCTCATTGTTCATTACTTGTTGTTCTTATCGATGAACTACGAACTGTGAACCATTCGCCAAATATATTTTCTAAAAGGGTAAAAGGGTAAAAGGGGACGGTTCTATTTTTTCAAATGACGTGACTCTACTGTGCTGCGAAAAAAAATAGAACCGTCCCCTTTTGTCCCCTTTTGTCTTCTTCGGCAGCATATAAATTTCTATAGTTCAAGAAATGTCTCATTCCAAAAATTCTCCCCATCCCTGGGAGGTGAGCTTCTTCATTCCCTCACT
>CAZQMG010000044.1:0-14563 GCA_964594375.1 uncultured Clostridia bacterium
AAAGATGGATTATTCGCCGCTGGAGTGTTTATTACCATGCATAAGCTGTGTCAGAGTGTAACTATGGCCAACCTTGCTCAACTGGTAAATGTGCTGGGAGCTATTCACACAGATAAAGATGGCCTTTATCTTACCTCCATTTATCGAGCCTTTGACCTTTTTGTCAATCACACCGGAGAAATAGTATTAGATGTTTTAATCAATTCAGAAAGCTACAATATTGAAGGGAAAGCGCTTTTGGGCAATAGAAAATTCAAGCTGAGCAATGTTCCCTATTTGGATGCTTCAGCCACCTTGAGCAGAAGCAAGGATAAGTTATGCATTGCCGCAGTTAATTATCACAAAGAAGAAGATGTAGAGTGCTCTGTATCCTTGGAAGGCTTTTCTCCATCTGCCGAAGCTAAAATCTATGAGCTTAACGGTTCTGATGTGATGGCCACAAATGACTTTGAAAATCCTGAGAGGATTAAGATTAAAACTGGGATGATTAAAAACGCGGCCTCTAAGTTTAACTATAGCTTCCCTCCGCATTCCTGTACGGTGATTGAACTCAATGTAAAATAAGCAGATTTCTGGCCTCCTTTTAATTCTTGACATCCTCTTTCCTTATGTTAAACTCAATCTAGTTATCAATTCATTATTCGTTGTTCATATCCCCTCACCTTAATCCTCTCCCCTTAGGGAGAGGAAACCGTGATTTTCCCGATGAACTACGAACAATGAACATAAAAGAGGGAGAGCAAGAATGAATAAAGAAAAGAACTCTTCGGATACTGAGAGCACCACTGACACTTCAATAAAAAAATTCCAGGTAGGAGGACAGGCAGTGATAGAGGGAGTAATGATGCGCTCTCCTAAATCATTCACTGTAGCTGTGCGAAAGAGTGATGGCCAAATAGTGATAAAAAAGGAGCCTTATGTCGCTCTCACCGAAAGATTTAGATTTTTGAAGATTCCCATCATTAGAGGAGCAGTAGTTCTCATTGAATCTCTATACCTGGGAATAAAAGCTCTTAGTTTTTCGGCCGAAGAGGCCATGGATGAAGAAAACCCCGAGACAAAAACCTTTGGCAGAAAGCAAGAAAAAAAAGGGGGAATATTTGTCACTCTCTGGTTAATCTTATCACTTCTCATGGGTTTTGCCTTAGCCCTATTCATATTCTTTTACCTTCCTTTGGTTCTGGTAGAGTTAACCGGCGTCAAGGGGGGATTCTTATTTAATCTCATTGATGGCTTGATTAGAATAACTTTCTTTTTAATATATATATGGGCTATTAGTCTGTGGAAAAGTATGAGAAGGGTCTTTCAATATCACGGTGCCGAGCACAAGAGTATTTTCACTTTTGAAGCAGGAGAAGATTTAACTCCTGAAAACACAAAGAAATATTCTACTCATCATCCTGGATGTGGAACAAGTTTTCTTCTTATAGTAATGGTGATTAGTATCCTGGTATTTATGTTTTTAGGCAGGCCGCATGGCATCTCCGGGCGTTTGACAAGACTACTTTTTATCCCTTTGATTGGCGGTATATCCTATGAATTAACCAGATTATCCCGTAAGAAAAAGAACAGCAAAATTGTCAAAATACTAATTGCTCCGGGACTGTGGCTACAAAAAATCACCACTAAGGAACCCGATGAGAAACAACTAGAGGTAGCCATCGCCGCCTTGAAAAGTGCCCTGGAATAGCATCCAAGACAGAAACAAGGCCTGAAAAGAAGTAAAGAAAATGAAAGGAAGAATGTAACTGTTTAGCCTTATTATATTTTTCACCGCAGAGCACGCCACGAACGCTAAGTAGTAGCAGTCGGATTTATCCGACTCCATTGTTTGATAAATCAAACCGCTACACTGTGCGGTCTCTGAGCTGAATCGATATGAAAGAATTAAAATAAAATAATCAGAAATGCCGTTTCTAGGTTTAGCTACGTTTTACCGGCTTATTCAGCCACGGTGATAGAGCTAAAGCTATAAGTTCCGTTCTCAAAGTCTGTTTCCATCATTCCAATCCTTGACAACCTCTTCCCTTGTGCTAAACTCAAAAATATTATCAGAAGATAACTCAAACAAAATGGGAAATTATAGAATGGATAATCAAAAAAACCTTTTTGTAGGTTTTGATGTTGGAAGTAGTTGTGTACATTGTACAGTTCTTAATAAAAATAAAAAGGTAATATACTCTCCCAAGCCCATAATGCATTTCGCTGATCCTGTTGGAGCAATAAAAGAAGCATGGCAAGACATAATAAAAAAATTTGATAAGAGCAGGATAAAAAATACAGCATTTACAGGAACTGGTGCAAACTTTTTTCCGTCTGTAATGAAAGGAGTGACTTTTATATTTGACAGCGCAGCAATTCCCAAAGGAGCAGAAATAATAGCACCAGATGCAAAATATGTTTTTCATATAGGAGCAAAGGATCCTTATTTCTTTAATTTAAACAAAACAAACGGCAAGAAAATCATTCAAGAATGGAGGACGGGATCCAAATGTGGAGGCGGCTCGGGAACATTAATAGAAAAGCAATGCAGAAGACTATTTAAAAAAGAAGTTCCTGATGATAACCTTCCCTCAAAAAATGAAAGAGACAAAGCACAACTAAGATTGGAAGAAATGTTTAAGAAGGCAGAGCAGGAAGCCAGTAAGTCAAGGCAACCAAGCGAATTTTTGGCAAGATGTGGTGTTATTATACAATCTGATTTAATTCATAAACAAAATGAAGGGGCAAGAAGAGAAGACAACCTGGCAGGCTTTTTCAAAGTAATTGCCAGAAACTATAAGATTGACGTAATTGGCAATGAAGAGTTAGATAAGAATTCCGGCAGTGCAATAGCTACGGGAGGGGTCTTAACAAATGACTTAATCAGAAAAAGTTTAGAAGACTTTCTCAGGATTCCCATAAGAAAACCAGAGCACTATCATAATATAGCTGCCATAGGTGTAGCATTAAAGGGAATGGAAGAAAATAATAGTTTTGTCTTTGAACCTGAGCAATTAGCTCAAGTAGCAGAATACAGTAGAAAACAAAGAAAGTTTACTCCTCCTTTGGGCAATTACTTAAAAAAAGTGAATGAAGAGAGTAAACAATTGGAAGAAAAAATAGAAGAAGGAACAGATGTTGTAATCGGGATAGATGGAGGGAGCACAACAACAAAAGGAGCTCTGGTCGATTTGACAGGAAAACTTCTTGACAAAATCTATATCAAGACGCACGGAGATCCTGAAAGGACACTGAAAAAAGTTATAAAGTACCTGGGTAAACACAAAGACAAGATAAACGTAAAGGGTGTTGGCACTACTGGTTCTGCAAGAAAACTTTATGAAAGAATTCTAGTTAGCAAGAAAAAAACTAAAGAATTGGCCAAACAAAATATGGAAATTACCGATAAAATAACAGATGAAATTACCTGTCATGCTCTAGGAATTAAGCACCATGATGCCGAAGTTGACACAATTTTTGAAATAGGTGGACAGGATATGAAATTTACCAGCTTCTCTGGTGACGGAATAGTGAAAGAGGCAAAAATGAACTATAGTTGCCAAGCTGGCTCCGGGCAAACTCTTGAAAATATGGCCGATGTTATAAATTTGGATGTAGAAAGTTCTCTTCAAGAATATGCCCTAAGAGCAAAAAAGGTTCCTATAATTGATTCAACTTGTGGTGTTTTTATGGAAATGGATGAAAACAGGCTCATAGCAGAAGGATTTAGCAAAGAAGAAATAGCAGCCACAATATTAAGGGCAACAGCGGCAAGTTATTATTATAAATTTGTGGGAGGCAGCCAAAACGTCGGAGAAAAATGCTCTGCTCAAGGAGGCCCACCTTTAGGAAAAGCTTTTCTTGCAGCACTTGCACAAGTTACAGGCAAAGAAATAAATGCTTATCCTCATAGAGAAATGTTTGGAGCATTAGGAGCAGCGCTTGACGTAATCAAAACCATTAAAGACTTAGAAAAACAAAACAAGCCCCATGCAAGTGCATTTAGAGGATGGGATTTAACAGAGATGCCCCTCAAAAAAGAAAAAATATATTGTAGAGATCTGTTTAAAGAAAAATCATGTGGCATAAGAAATTGTCTCCTGGAGATATTTTCTATTGAAGATGATAAAATAATTACTGGCGGTTTTTGTCCTCGTGGAAACTCAGAAGCATCTGTAAGACCAAAAATAAATTATGTTGAAAAGTATCATTCCATATATGAAAAACATTTTAAAAAGTATGGCTGTCTTCTGCCAGAACTTGAAGAAATAGTGAACGATTCAGATGAAATACGCCGAAAAACAATCGGAATTAGAAGAGCTACTACAACCCTTGGAACAAAAGGAATCTGGATCGCTGCTCTATTTGAAAAACTTGGTTTCTATCCGGTAGCATCACCAGAAAGTAATGAAGAAATAGCAAAAATAGGAGTGGAGAATTCAAGGACAGAGTTTTGTCTCGCCAGAAAATTGGTAACAGGTCATGCAGCACTATTAGATGATAACCCTAATATAGAATATTTATTTAATCCCAGTTTTATTGAACATAGAAAAGAACAGCCACCTGATTTGAAATACTGTATCTATACAGAATCGGAAGGATACATCTTGAAAGACGTTCTTTCTCTTGATGAAAATAAGCAAGTAAATCTCATCCTGCATTGCGAAGATGAAGATCTTTTATTTGAAGCGATTAAGAGCGAATCTAAGAGGTTGGGATTCAAGTTCACCAATAAACAGATTAAAGATGCCATAGGATACGCCAATGAAGCAGAAGAAGAATTCAAAAAAGAGCTAGCCAGAGAAGGAGATAAATTTTTAGAAAGAATTGAAAGAAAAAAAGGAAAAGCTTATGTGGGTATTGGAAGAGATTATGTAATACTTGATCCAGAAGCTAGCTCAAATTCAGGAGTTATGTTTTCACAAGTAAGAGGCCTGGACTATATACCGCAGATATTTTTAGACCATAAATTTAGAGATATACATTTAAATGATATAGCAGAAAATGAGTTTTGGGTTCAGAGTGTAAAAATATTGAAAGCTAATTTGTTCGTTGCTCAACAACTAAATCTATTTCCTATAAGGATGATGAACTTTGGTTGTGGACCTGATAGTTTAAAAATCTATCAAGAAGAAAAAATTCAACAAGCAGCAAACAAGCCCATGCTCGTTTTATTAACAGATGCTCAAACTAATAATGCCCCTTTCGTAACCAGAACAGAAGCCTTTGAAAGAGTTGTAGAACAAAGCCAGCCAAAAAAATTGAAAATAGAAGATATAAAGATAAAATCATATTCTACAAAAGCCAATGATAAAAGAATTTGGCTAATTCCTTATATGGGAGATGGAAGCTTTATTGGAGCTACTACGCTAAAATATTTTGGAATAGATAGTCAGGTCCTACCAACCGCCACCCCAAAAGGATACGAAATTGCCAGAAAATATATCTACACAGAGGTTTGCCAGCCACTTAAAGGAGTTGTGGGAGATGTTCTCGGCTTTTTGGACGAGAAAATCAAAGAAAAAGGCAAAAAATATGTTGAAGAAAATTATTTGGTTATGTTACCTACAACAAGTGGGCCTTGTAGATTTGGGAAATATAAAGAGATTCTAAGAGACTTTGCCAATAGAGAAGGACTGGAGAAAGTTCCCATTGCAGGCCCCTCATCTATAACTGGTTATTTTGACATTCCTCTTCCAGAGGAATTTAGCTCTAGAGACAAAATTAAATTACAACAGATTTTAGTTAAAGGAATACAGGCGTCTGACTTACTAGAAGATATAACTTTAAGATTTCGTCCTTATGCTAAAAACAGACAAAAAATCAGTGATTTAAAGAAATTAAGATTAAAGAAATTAGAAAAAGTTGTAGAAAAAGGAGCTAGAACAAAAAAGATGGTTGAATGGGGAAAAGAAACAGTGGAAGCTTTCAAAAAAACAAATCTCCAAAATAATCAAAGATTTCCCCTTGTTCTTTATATAGGAGAAATTTATATGAGACATCACGACCCTTACACCAACTACGTTATTGAAAAGTTAGAGGAACAGGGTCTAGAGATGATAAGGTCGCCAGTAATAGAATGGATTAACTATATAAATGAAATAAATCAAAGAAAGTCTAAGAGAGGCACAATTTTAGGATTAAAAAATCTATATTTAAATTCTCTGCGATATGTAAAGCGGGATAATTCAAGCAAAACTGAAGATTTGAATAAAAAAGCAAAAGAATACTTAAACAAGACTTTAAAAGAAATAAAAAAATTTACCGCAGTATCTATTAAACGACTATATATAGAGCATGTAGGAAAAAGAATAGCTCGTCCATTCCACAAACTTCTTCATGGCCGGCATGTTCTACCCAGACCAATAAAGATAATCGAGACTCTGGAAAAAGAGAATGAGTTTCACGGGGATATTGAGGGAGAATCCCCTATAAATTCGGCAGCTGCTTATTATCTTATGCATGATTTAACTCATTTTCAGAACGATGCTTATATTTCAGGAATATTTCACATAGGTCCTTTCACTTGTATGCAAGAAGGTGTTGCCACAGCAAAAATAGAAGCAATGGCAAAAGAATTAAGAAAAAAGAAACCTGACTTAGTTTTTCCAATTATCCATGCTTTTTTTGGTGATTCACCAAATGCCAATCTAGATGCTGAAATTGCAGTTTTCAAAGAGCAATGCTATCAAAAAAGAGATATATTAAAAGAAAAATGCAATTAAAAACTAGCGGTGCGATTTATCGCACAATAAAGGAGAAAAAGATTGAGAGCACTGATAATATACTCGGAACATACAAGAAAGATGAAAGCAATCGTGCAAGCCATCTCTTCAGCCATCAGGAAGGGAGGGGATGATGTGGACGAGGTGAGAGTAGGGCGAGGAGAAAGTATAACCAGCCTCTATGTCTATGACCTAGTCTATATAGGTAGTCCGGTTCTCGGATTCTGGGGAGGTAAATTTCCAGGATCACTTGCCTCATATATTAAGAGCTGTAGCGGATTGGAAGGCAAGAAAACAGCTGCTTTCGTTACCCCCAGAATAATCGGAACAACCAGAACCTTGAGAAGAATTATGAAGACATTAGAGGAGAAAGGCTCAATAGTTATGGCTTTCCGCACTATCAAGAGTCTATCCGAGGCTAGAGACTTCGGAAATATGCTATCAAGAATAGCGGATAGCGGATAGCGGGTAGCGTATAGTGAAAACCAAAAACGAAAAATGTAAAACAAGAAAGATAGTCCGAAATGTTATGTCCGAAAATTATTGTTTTCTATCGATGAACTATGAACTCATAACTATGAACTCTAAGAGAGGATTAAGGTGAGGAGGAGCGATGAGGTGAGCGGTCTTTTTTTATCCCTTAAATTTATACTATCCGCTAAACGCTATGCGCTCTACGCTATATAAAGATGAGCTTAGACGATTTAAGAAAAATGATTGAGGAATACAAAGATTGTGTTGTCAATATTGATTACCCCGACCGAGAAATCATAAAGATGTTGACTTTAAGGGATGAAATAGAAAACCTTCTTCTTAATTTAGAAAAAAAGGGAACTGATCTAGAAGCGGATAAAGTAAGACTGGAGACCTTTGATACCATCATAAGAAAAAAAATGAAAATGGTCTATAGAAAACTAACTGCTTCTCTCAATCCCCTACCCTACCGAGAGGAAAGAAAGATTCCCCGCTCCCATTGGTGGTGGTATCTGGATGAGTTACTTAAAGAAAAAAGAGTTCGAGCAAGAAAAAGATGGCTTGTCAGAGGAGGAATAGCTGCTGTCGTGCTCCTGGCTGTCTATATCATTCTTACCAAAGTTGTCCCCCAGCCAAAACAATCAGTTATTTATCAGGAGGAAGCAAATAGACTTTACCAGGAAGGCGAATTAGATGAGGCTATTGAGATATACAGGAAAGCTCAAGATCTAGAACCTGACGATAGCAGTATCCCTTTGATGTTGGGAATGATTTATGAAGATAAAGGACTACTGGATAGAGCGAATGATTATTTTGAACGTGCCAGACTATTATCTTCCCAAAAAATAGATTTCTACAACTCGCGTGGAATGGTCTATTTTCAAATGGGTAAACTAGACAAGGCTACTCTTGATGTCAAAAAAGCCTTAGAGCTCGATTCTAATAGCGCCTTTTCCCATTTTCTTCTAGGAAGTATTTATGAGATGGAGAATAGAATTGCTGAGGCCATTGTTGAATACCAGATAGTCTCTGATTTAGACCAGGACCCCCAATTGACTGTCATGGCCCGTTTCAAGATGGGAATGATTATGCAAAGAGGCCCCTTGCGCTCCTTTGAATAATTGATGAAGAAGAGCAAACCACATTTATAAATAAATGGTGAATTAATGGAAAATATAAGACCTGTATGGTTGGAGATTAATCTTGACGCTATTGCTCATAATGTAAAGAAGATAAGACAAATAGTTGGCAAAAATACCCAGATTATTGCTGTAGTCAAAGCAAATGCTTATGGACACGGGGCAATTGAAGTATCCGAAACACTCCTGAAAAATGGCGTTACTATGCTGGGAGTAGGCGTTATCGAAGAAGGAGTAGTCCTACGTGAAGCAGGTATTAAAGCACCCATTTTAGTTTGTGGACTCACTATAAATGACCAGCTTGAATCTCTTGTTATGTATAACCTGACCGCTACTGCTTGTAAGCTCAAAACAATACAAACTCTATCCAGAATAGCAAGTAAGAAGAAGAAAAAAGTACG
Organism: uncultured Clostridia bacterium; assembly: GCA_964594375.1. Classification (GTDB taxonomy): domain Bacteria; phylum Aerophobota; class Aerophobia; order Aerophobales; family AE-B3A; genus AE-B3A. The sequence goes on from CAZQMG010000044.1 coordinate 8,722, forward strand.
TGTCCATATAAAAATTGATACTGGGATGGGACGATTGGGGATCCCTAGTGAAGATACTCTGAATTTCGTTAAGGAAATAGGTAAAATGAAAAATATAGAAATTGAGGGTATTTTCACTCATTTTGCCGCTACCAATGAAGAGGATGGAAATTACACCAGGAAACAATTTGAGAAATACAAGAAAGCACTCCTTGAGCTAGAAAGAGAGAGAATAAATATTCCTCTTAAGCATGTAGCCAATAGTACTGCTATCCTTAACTCATCCCGCTTCCATTTGAATGCGGTAAGACCAGGTATAATCGTCTATGGATTATTTCCTTCGCCTAAAACTAAACAGATAGTCCAATTAAGGCCAGCAGCAGAATTCAAGACCAAGATTATCTTCCTGAAAGAGGTTTCCGCTGGCAAGAGCATAGGATATGGAAAAACTTATACTACAACCAGGCCTACCAGGATAGCTACCTTGCCTGTAGGATATGCCGATGGCTACTCCTGGCTTCTCTCTAATAAAGGAGAAGTCCTGGTAAGAGGAGAGCGGGCTCCCATAATAGGAAGAATTTGCATGGACTTATGTATGATAGATGTAACTCATATTGAAGGAGTTGAAATCGGTGATGAAGTAGTGCTGTGGGGAAAACAAGGCTCGGGGATGGTATCAGCCGAAGAGATAGCCCAAAGGATAGGTAGTATTGTTTATGAAGTTATCTGTATGGTGGATAAGGAAAGAGTGCCTAAAGTCTTTATAAAGAATGGAAAACCCTTTAAGATTAAATCCTTGCTAGAAAATACTCTACTTGGTGAATAAGGAAGTTAATATACTGCTGGGAAGGCGTTTTTGATTAGCTCAATATGCTTGACTTTGCTGACTTTCTTGTTATCCATCAAAATACTCACCACATCAAAACGACAATTGGTATCTTTTATCCTCCGATGAGCAAGATAACCCAGGGCTAGTTTGCTAAGTCGTCGTTTTTTATCATAAGAGAGAGCTTCTTCGGGCAGGCCAAAATCGGTGGAACAGCGAGTTTTCACTTCCACAAACACTATACTCTCATCTTCTTTTGCCACTATATCTATTTCCCCCAAACGGCTGTGATAATTCTTTTCAATTATTCGGTAGCCCTGCTTTCGTAGAACTTTTGCTGCTATTTTCTCTCCTCTGTTTCCTAGTTTCTTTCTTGTGTCCACCATTCTCGTATTGCGTATATCGTATGTCGTATTGCGCAATACGCATCACGTAATACGCACTACGAATTTTGATTCACCAATTAACCATTTATGTGAAACGACATAAATAATTGCGCATCCTTTGTAGCGACTTCATTTATGAAGCCAGAAAATTGGTGGGTTTGATGAATCAAACCTCTACAGATAAGCGAAAATATATAAGACGTTTCATATAACTAACTAACGGGCTAGCAGGTCAATGAACAATGAACTACGAACAATGAACACAAAAAGAGGAGAGTCTTATTTTGTCGATGGACTATGAACATCCGTTATATAGTTTTGCGTCTCTTGTTTTTCACTATACGCTATCCGCTAAACGCTCTACGCTCTCTTTTGAGAACAGCACTCGTTCCTGCGCTAATAGGAAACTCCCTTCAGAATCCTTATTCGCCAGGGAGGCCAGTAGAGGAGAAATGCTTGCCCAACAATATTTTCAGCAGGCACAAACCCCCAGAAACGACTGTCATCACTGGAGTCTCTGTTATCACCCATCATAAAGAGAGAATCAGAAGGAACTTTTATCGGTCCATATTCATCACGGGGAAAGCCTCTATTCCAGCTATCAGCATGAACAACATAGGGCTCACTTAAGAGCTTTCCGTTGATATAGACCTTCTTCTCCTTGATTCTTACTTCATCGCCGGGAAGGCCGATGGCTCTCTTAACAAAATTCTCTTTAGGATTCAAAGGAAATTTGAAAACAATTATATCGCCTCTATCTACATCGTCCAAATCATAAAGAAGCTTATAGGCTATAATTCTATCCTTTATCTGAAGATTTGGTTTCATAGATCCGGTGGGAATCCAGAATGACTGTGCAACAAAGGTAATTATTACAAAAGCGAGGAAGAAAGCGATAACTATAGTCTCCACAGTCTCCTTTGCCCAGGATAGAAACTTCTCTCTTTTTTTCATTTTCCCACTTTATTCCTTAAATAAGATAAATTAGCTCTCCTCGCTTTTCCTTGCTTAACTACCTCTATTTTCTTTATTAAGGGTGAGTGCAAAGGGAATATTCTTTCCACTCCTATGCCAAAAGAGACTTTTCTTACAGTAAAAGTCTCCCTTATTCCCCCTCCTCTTCTGCGAAGAACCACCCCTTCAAAGATTTGAGTTCTTTTTCTCTTTCCTTCGTGAATGTCAAGATGTACAGCCACTGTATCACCGGGACGAAACTTGCTGATATCCTTCTTCATTGCCTCTTCTTCTATCTTTTCAACCTTAGCCTGCATTCTAACCTGCTCCTTTTCTCAATGTTCTGTCCGTGCTCTCTTAATCTGCTCTAGCATTTCTTCTTCTTCTCGGCTAAGCTTAGCTGTCTTTAACAAATCAGGACGTTTTTTAAAGGTGTTTTCTAATTTCTTTTTTTTTCGCCATTCTTTAATTTTCTGGTGATTACCAGATATAAGTACTCCTGGTACCTTCCATCCTCTAAACTCAGCCGGTCTGGTATAGTGAGGATAATCTAGAAGTGTTTGATAGAAGGAATCTTCACGTATCGAATCTTCGCATCCGAGAACCTCCGGGAGCATTCTAGCTATTGCGTCTATGATAACCATAGCCGCTAGTTCTCCTCCGGTGAGAACAAAATCACCTACAGAGAGCTCCTCGTCTATGAGATGCTCCCTCACTCTCTCATCAACTCCTTCGTAGTGTCCGCATATGAAAATTAGACCCTCCTCTTCGGCCAATTCCTTCGCTTTTTCTTGAGCAAAGGGTTGACCCTGGGGAGACAATAGAATAACCTTCGAGGAAGGTCTTTTCTCTTCCCTAACTTTCTCCACTGCTCGAAAAAGAGGCCCTGGTTTCATCACCATGCCTGCCCCTCCTCCATAAGGAAGATCGTCTACCGTTCTGTGTCTATCATTAGCGAACTCTCGTAAATCATAAAGATTAATCTGCAAAATTCCCTTCTTTCTTGCTCTTTTAATTATACTTTCATCAAAAGGGCCCCTAAACATAGAAGGGAACAGAGTTATAATATCAATCCGCATGCTACACTTTTACTCTTTCGCTTTCTCCTCCAAAATCTCTACCATTACTCTCTTCTTTAGCTTGGCTGCTGCTGCACCTACAATTGTCCGTAGAGCATTAGCTACTCTACCTCCTCTTCCTATCACTTTGCCCATATCGTCTTTAGCCACAGAAATTTCCAGCAAGATAACTTTCTCTGCTTTTATTTCCTGCACTTCCACCTCATCAGGAGAATCCACTATCTGCTTGATGATGTACTCAACTAATTCCCGCATTTCAACCTCCTTCTCGTACTAATCAGACCGATTTCATTACTCGTATCTAGTATTGAGTTTATCTATCGCACTGCATTACACAATACACATCACGCTTCACCTATTTCATCTGGAGAAAGAATAGAGAAATTTACCAGTAATTTTTTTACTGAATTAGTGAGTTGGGCCCCTTTGTTAACCCAGGACAGGACCTTTTCTTTGTTTGCCTCCACTTTCTTCACTCGTGGATCATACCATCCCAGCTTTTCAATAAACTTTCCTTTTGGCGAACAACGAGAGTCTGCTACCACTATACGATAAAAGGGGACCTTACTAGCTCCCATTCTTCGCAGTCGAATTTTTGTTGCCACCGAGTTCTCCTTTTTGACTGTTTTTCAATCTGAGTATTGCTTTTTCTGGATCGGACGCATTAAATACAGCTGTACCGGCTACTAAAATAGAAGCCCCTGCCTCTATAACCTTGGCTGCTGTATCCTGATTAATCCCTCCATCTACTTCAATTTCTAAAGAGAGTCTTCTCTCCTCAACAATTTCCCGTAAATCTTTTATCTTAGGAATTACAGAAGAAAGAAGATTTTGTGAACCAAATCCCGGATTAACTGTCATCGCTAGAACTAAATCTACTTCAGAAATAACATACTCTAACTCTTGCAAAGAAGTAGCAGGATTCAAAGCTACTCCCACCTTCGGTCCTTTTTGTTTTATAATGGCAACTAACCTATCCAGATGTAAGGATGTTTCTACATGAACAGTAATGAAATCCGCACCTGCATCAACAAAAGGGTTAATCCATTCTTGAGGATTATCCACCATTAAATGTATTTCAAAAGGAAGATTAACTTTCTTCCTCAGAGAGGCAACCAATCCAGGACCAAAAGTTATGTTAGGCACAAAATGCCCATCCATTATATCAAAGTGAAGACTATCTGCTTCTCCTTCTACCCTACTTATTTCCTGGTAAAGACAACTAAAGTCAGCAGCTAGTATAGAGGGTGAAATCTTCACCCTGTTCGTTACTCTTTTGTCCTTATTCAACTTCCTCTGTTTTAACCAATTTATTATCTATATATACTTTAATCTCTCCCTTTCCAACTACTCGAGAGACAATCAATACCTTCTCTCCTGGTTTTCTTTGCCCATAGTCTATACCTCTTTCCCCCCGGCTATCTATAATTACTACTCGAACTTCCTTGTTCATCAGCCCAGGAGGAACTTCTACTGTAGTCATTATCCATTCTGCTTCAGGAGATAAAGAGTGTTCTTGCTCATAAAACGTACTCACTGTTAACTCAATGGGGGTTTCGGAATCAATCATAGTGCCTGGAGAAGCCGATTGATAAAGAACCACTCCTTCTTCGCCTAAAGAAGGAGACTCTTTTATTTTCCCAATTTTCAAGGATAACTTATCACAGAGCTCTCTTACTTCCTCAATTTTGCTCCCCACAAAGTCAGGCATATAAAATTGAAGATTTTTAGCTCCTAAACTTACCAGGATGTTTATCCCCTTCTCTACATCTGTCTCTGTCTGGGGAGAAGGGTCCTGAGAAATGATCTCTTCTTGAGGGACTTGGGTATAGGAATAACTCACTATACCAATTCTTAATCCCCTTTGAGCAAGATAGATATTTGCTTCTCTTTTCCTTTTTCCCACAAGAGAAGGAGTTATTACTAATCGTGCCCCCCCACTAACAAAAACTCTAATCTCTCTGTCTTTATGTACCTTGGTTCCCGGAGCAGGAAATTGAGAAATAATAATCCCTTCAGGAACTTGAGAAGAGTATTTCTCACCCATTAACTTCAAGGATAAATCTTGCTCTCCCAAGAGAGCAAGAGCCTTCATCATCTCTCTACCCACAACAGAAGGAACCTCTATTCTCTGAGGAGGCACCAATATCCTTAATGTCAAAAAAACCATGCCTAATGATAACCCCACCAAGAAAGCAAGAATCCCCGCCGCTTTCAGTAGTGATTTTAACCACCGAAGCAATTCTACTCCTCTAGCCCTTTCTTAGCCTTTTTTGCCAATTCTGAAAATCCAGAGGGGTTGCTTATAGCTAATTCGGAAAGAACTCTTCTGTTCAGATTAATATTAGCTTTTCCCAATCCTTTAATGAAAAGAGAATAGGAAAGTCCCTCTTTACGGACAGCCGCATTGATTCTGGTAATCCAAAGCCTCCTAAACTCTCTTTTCTTTCTCTTTCTCCCCTTATAACTGGCAGAAAGTGCTTTTTTTAAAGCCTCGCTAGCCAGAACATAAAGCTTGCTCCTTCCTCCTCTGTATCCCTTGGCAAGCCTTAAAATCCTTTTTCTCTTTTTAGTATGGATTATGCCTCTCTTAACTCTAGCCATTAAAACCCCCAGAT
>CAZQMG010000045.1:0-10795 GCA_964594375.1 uncultured Clostridia bacterium
TTGAACAAATCTATCAAAATACAAGTCAAATGGCTTACGAGATTGCCCTTGCTTTTCCAATGGAAAAGGGAAAAGGGCCAGAAAGTAAACCTGGGTCTTGATAGCGCCAAGAAATAGTTCAGCTACTAGCTCTTCCCTATAAAACTGTAGGGTAAAGTCTGAATGTTCTCATTAAAGAAAGTCATAGGAGGAAAAATGGTAGATTTACGTAGTGATACAGTTACCAAGCCAACTCCCGGAATGTTAGAGGCAATGTTTTGTGCAAAAGTCGGGGATGATGTTTATGGAGAAGACCCTACTGCTAACCGTTTAGAGGAAAAGGTAGCTAAGCTTTTAGGAAAGGAAGCTTCAGTTTTTGTTCCTTCAGGTACCATGGCCAATCAATTATGTTTGAGAGCTCATACAAAACCAGGTGATGAGGTAATTGTAGAAAGGGCATCTCACATTTTCAATGATGAGAGTGGAGCAGCGGCAGCTCTATCTGGCGTTCAACTCCATCCTTTGAGAGGAGAAAGAGGAATTCTTTATCCTGAACAGGTTGGAAGAGCCATTAGAAATAGGGGTGATTATCATCTTCCCCCAACGCGTCTTATCTGTCTTGAGAATACTCATAATCGAGGTGGAGGGGCTATCTATCCTCCGAAAACAGTAAGAGAAATTTCACAAATAGCAAGAAAATATCACTTATTCCTTCACATGGATGGAGCAAGACTTCTTAATGCCACTATAGCTTTGAGGATAGACCCTATAGAGTATAGTCAATATGTGGACTCGGTGATCCTCTGTTTATCGAAGGGTCTTGGCGCACCTGTGGGCTCAATGGTAGTCGGAGCCAAAGAACTGATTGAGCGAGTTCGACGTTTTCGAAAGATGTATGGTGGAGGAATGAGACAGATAGGATTCCTGGCTGCTGCTGGAATTTATGCTCTGGATCACCATATTGAGCGATTAGCTGAGGATCACAAGAAAGCTGCAAGACTAGCTGAAGCTTTAAATGAGATTCCCGGTATCCAAATTGAAACTCAAAAAGTAGAAACTAATATCCTTTACTTCAGAGTTAAGAAGGAGGGGTGGACAGCTTATAGAGTAGTTGAAGAACTAAAAAAAAGAGGAATTCTGGTTTTGCTTATACAAGATTCACTTATTCGGGCTGTCACTCATCTTGACGTAAGCAAGGAGGATATTGAAAATACAATTTCAGTCTTTCAGGAGATACTCAGTTGAGGCACACCTCGCTAGGTAGTATAATGATAAGTGTGTAAATTTAGAAGGAGTTGATTTAAAAAGAAAAATGACTTATTCTTACATGTAGGAAAAACAGAATTAAAAAAGATGGATAAGGAGTAATGTACTATGAAGGAAGAACCTAAGAAGATAGTGCGGTTTCCTGAGAACTTCGTTTGGGGTACGGCAACGGCTTCCTATCAGATTGAAGGGGGCTACAATGAAGATGGCAAGGGAGAGTCTATCTGGGATAGATTCTGTAGAACTCCGGGTAAAGTGCAAGATGGCGATAAAGGAGATGTAGCCTGTGATTCTTATCATCACTATCGAGATGATATTAGACTGATGAAGTCCATGTCTCTTAATGCCTACCGATTTTCTATTGCCTGGTCGCGTATCTTCCCTCAGGGGAAAGGACAGGTAAACCAAGACGGTCTCGATTTTTATGAGCGAGTGGTAGATGAGCTCCTTGATAGCGGCATAGAACCATTTGTCACTCTTTATCATTGGGACCTACCCCAGGCTCTGCAAGAAGAAGGGGGCTGGGCAAATAAAGATACCATAGGCTATTTCAAAGACTATGCGGAAGAAGTTTCCAAAAAGCTGGGTGATCGTGTCCGCTTTTGGATTACCCATAATGAACCCTGGGTAGTCTCTTTTCTTGGCCATCATTCAGGAATGCATGCCCCGGGAACAAAGAATCTTTCTACAGCTCTCAAAGTCTCCCACCATCTACTACTGTCTCATGGAGAAACAGTAGCCATCCTAAGAGATAACGGTGATGAAAAAACTCAGATAGGAATTACCCTTAACCTTTCCCCGGTATATCCAGCCTCGGAAAGTGAAGAGGACAAAAAGGCAGTAAAGAGATATGATGGCTATCTGAATCGATGGTTTCTGGATCCTATCTATAAAGGGTCTTATCCTGAGGAGATGCTCGCTCTATATGGTGATAAAGTTCCTGAAATCCAAGCTCAGGACTTAGATTATATATCAACAAAAACAGATTTCCTGGGAGTTAATTATTATTCTCGAACTGTAGTTAAAGCGGATAAGAAAGAAGCATTTTTAGGCCTGAGTCAAGTGAAACCCACTGGTGCTGAATATACAGAAATGAACTGGGAGATTTATCCAGAGGGAATTTACGAGATTTTGAAACGTGTTCACAATGACTATGATGAACCTGTTATTTACATTACGGAAAATGGAGTTGCCTTTCCTGACAAAATAGACAAAAATGGTCGGGTGAATGATGAATCTCGCATTGAATATCTTAAGGGCCATTTTCTCCAGGCAAACAGAGCAATTGGGGAGGGAGTCAAGCTTTCTGGGTATTTTGTCTGGTCTCTGTTAGATAACTTCGAATGGGCCTACGGATATTCCAAGCGATTTGGTCTTATCTATACTGATTATCCTACTCAGAAGCGGATAATTAAAGCCAGCGGTTGGTGGTACAAAAAAGTAATAGAGAAAAATGGGATAGGATAGAGGCCAGGAATTTTGGCAAATCCTTTTATCTGGGGCACTTTTTATATGAAAAATCGGATTTAACTTGTAAAAAAACAAGATACTTGTAAAATAAAGTAACAACTTGACATTTTCACTTTTTCTTGTAAAATTAAACTGGGGGTGGTGAGAATGCAAACTACTGTATCTAAGAGAGGTCAAACGGCTATTCCTGCTCATATTCGACAAAAGTATAATATTGGCTCGCAAGCCAAGTTAGAGTGGTTGGATGAAGCAGGAGTTATCACAGTGATTCCCATTCCAAAAGATGCCATATCACATTACCGAGGAAGAGGAAAAGGAGAGAAATTGGTGGAAAGACTTCTTAAGGAAAGAAAAAAGCAGAGAAAGTTGGAAAGAAAACAGAATGAAAAATGAATCCGTTAGATATGTTTTAGATACCTCGGCTTTATTTGCTCTTCGTGGAGATGAAAGAGGAGCAGATGAGGTGGAGAGAATACTAAAAGAATCGGAAAAAGGTGAGTGTGAAATCTATGTTTCCTTCATTACATTGATGGAATTGTGTTACCGCTTATGGCAGGATAAAGGCGAGCGGTCCGCCAAAGAAATTCTTGCCGAAACCAGAGCTTTGCCTATCCAGGAAGTAGGCGAGGAAAATGATTTACTTATTAAGGCCTCTCGAATCAAGGCTAATCTCTCTCTTTCAGTGGCTGACTCCTGGATCATCGCAACCGCCTGGCAGAAAAAAGCCATGTTAGTTCATAAAGATCCAGAGTTTGAGCAAGTAAAAGAAATAGTGCAGCTTCTGCCTCTTCCCTATAAATAGAGGGGGAGTTTGATACTGTCTTAGTCTTATGAAAACTCGGTCTTTTAACTTTGATGCAAATCTTGAGTAAAAGGATTCGCCGGACAAAGTGCCTTCTGGCTTTTCTAAAAGCAGCGTGCTCTTTTTTACTTGATTTTATTACACCCGTGTGCTGTAATTACCTTGATTTTGCTACACAGGAGAGATGCATTTTGGAGGTCCTTCTATAGAAACGTTAGAAAAGACCTATCAAAAGACACCCAGGATATATGCTAAGGATACAGGAATCATAAGATATTCCACTCTTATTCCAGTTGTATTGTTGCCTTTTGTGAGATTTGAGTAAATGAATTCGAAAAAAGGAGATCATAAAAATATGGGAAAGAAAGGATTATCTTGTTTGACCAAACCAGAGAGGGAAGTTGTAGAATCCTTTGTCAAGGAACTAAGGGAGAAACTAGATAAGGAAATTGTCTCCATAAAACTCTTTGGTTCTAAGGTAAGAGGTAATTCGAAAAAGGATTCCGATATAGACATATTCATTCTGGTAGAAGAAAAAACACTAAAAACAAGCGAGATTATTGATGATTTAACTGCAGATTATATTTTTAACTACAATTTACCCATATCTCCCGTTCTTTACGATCTGTTCGAATACAGAAAAAACAAAGAATTAGGCTCGTTTTTCTTCGAAAACGTGGAAAAAGAAGGAGTGGTCTTATGAGCACGGTAGATTTAGCTAATTATCGAATGGAAAAGGCAAGAGAAATCCTGATGGAATCCAAAGATACCCTCAACCGGAATCATTATGGACTATCAATCAATAGAAGCTACTATGCCATGTTTACAGCAGCGAGAGCACTGTTGGCATTAAAAGGACTGGATAGTAGTAAGCATTCTGGCGTAATTGCTTTATTCAACCAACACATAGTAAAAGTAGATCTTTTCTCTAGAGAATTTAGTAGCCTGGTTTCTCCCTCCCATCATTGCCTTTGCTACCATAGGAATTAGTCTTCTTTTCCCTGGAGTAGAGTACTCTTCGGAGATGGCGGGATTACTTGAAAGATTCAGAGGGATTCTACCTCCTGAACAATTGCAAAAAATGGAAAGCCAAATGGCTACTTTCCCCATTCATCCTATCTGGATTGGCTTGGCTCAAGGACTTATTGCTGGAATTACTATAAACGCAGTTGCTGGATTTGGAGAAGAATTAGGCTGGAGAGGATTTCTCCAAAAAGAGCTCGGATATATAGGTTTCTGGAAGTCATCAGCTCTTATTGGTATTATCTGGGGTGTATGGCATGCTCCAATTATTCTCCAGGGACATAATTATCCTCAGCATCCCATAGTGGGAGTATTTATGATGATAGTTTTTTGTCTCCTTTTGACGCCTATTTTTAGTTATGTCAGGCTCAAAGCAAAATCTGTCATTGCAGCCGCTATTATTCACGGTTCGCTTAATGCCACGGCGGGACTGGGTATTATGGTAGTGAAGGGAGGAAATGATTTACTTATTGGAGTTACAGGAGTAGCAGGATTTATCGCCCTTGCCGTCATAAATTTGTTTATATTTATCTTTGAGCACTTTATTGCGAAAGAATCTATAGAGATGATTATCGAGGAAGGATGAGAATATTGGTTTTTTGCCACGGGTCTGATAGGTCTAACAAGGATAAATATAGAGTTCGGAGAAATAAAGATTCTAAATATTGAGTAAAATGAAAATACTTCATACAGCAGATATTCATTTAAAGGAATATGAAGATGAGCGATGGAAGGCTCTTCAGAAGCTGATTGAAATTGGAAAAAAAGAAAATGTGGAAATCTTTGCAATAAGTGGAGACCTTTTTAATAAAGATATCGATGCTGAAAACTTAAGACCTAAGATACGGGAGCTCTTCTCCCATAATGGCTTTCAAATCGTCCTCATCCCGGGAAATCATGACAGCGATTCCTATAAGAGTGGTATGTATTTTGGTGAAAATACTACTATTTTGACTGATTTAGAGGATTGCTTTGAATATAAAGGGGCAAGAATATATGGTATTCCCTTTGAGCCTATAGAAGGAGAGAAAATTCTTTATAAACTTCGCTCTCTTCGGGATAAATTTACCCCCGATAAAAAGAAAAATATCTTACTCTACCACGGGGAACTGCTTGATGCATTCTTTTCCCGAAAAGATTTTGGCGATGAGGGAGGGGAAAGATATATGCCGGTTAAGCTCTCTTATTTTAAAGATTTAAATGTTGATTATGTGCTTGCCGGCCATTTTCACTCTAATTTCCAGGTAAGGAGATTGGCAAATGGGGGATATTTTGTTTATCCTGGCTCTCCTCTTTCGCTAACAAAAAGAGAGACAGGACAAAGAAAGGTTAATATTTTTAAGCTGGGAGGCCCGCCCGGGGAATATCTTCTTAATACTTCTTATCTGGAAGAAGTGAATATAATATTTGACCCCTTGAAAGACAAAATCCCGCTGGAGATTGTGAAAAAACATCTAGAAAGTTTTCCGCCTGAGGCAAAAATTATTCTCACCATCAAAGGATATGTTGACAGCAAAGAGATTAAAATGAATGAATCCGAGCTGGTAGAAGAAATCAAGAAGATTGCCTCGAATAAGTGTGCTGAACTCCCTAAGTTTGAATTCAAAGACATCCAAACGATATTAGAGGATGAGCTCTTCAAAAAACTCTTGGATGAACTTGAGCAAGCCGATTATGATGAGGGAAAAAAGAGACAGATGCGTGATATAGCCATCAAAGCAATGTCAGAGGCAAGAGTATGAAAATAAAGGAATTTTCAATAACAAGATACGGTCCCTTATCTAAAATGGAGCATATTTCACTGGGCTATTTTAATCTATTCTTTGGCAGGAACGAGGAGGGAAAAACATTAACCATAGATGCTCTGGTGAAGATGCTCTTGAGAAAAAACATCAGAAATTTTATCCATATAAATCGAGTAAAAGAAAATCCAGAAGGTTATGTAATTATAGAAAATGAAGAAAAAGAGGAAATCAAATTGCCCGAAAAAGGGGATTTGACAAAACTGGCTAGCCTGACCTCTTCAGAATCTCGTAACATTTTTATCATAAGAAATAGTGACCTTTCTATTGCCGCCGAGAGTGAGTTTTATACCAATGTAACCGACCGCCTCACCGGTTTAAAAACAAGACAGATTCTCTCTATAAAGAAGAAGCTGCAGGAATTGGGGAAATTAACCCGAGCAGATAGCACTGCCTCCCTTTCCAATAAGGAAGAATTTGGGAAAATAAAATCTCGTCTTGATAGGTCTGCTGGACTTGTTGAAGGAATAAACACTTTAGAAGATGAGATTAAAGAAGAGGGCTTCGATAGACTGGAGGAGGAGTCTATACGGGTGAAGGAAGAGAAAGACAAAATCAGGGAAAAAATAGAACGATTTGAAGAAGCGGGTAAAAGAGAAAAATACGAAAAGGGGAAAGAAGTTTTGAAAGCTCTTAAGCGAGCTTTTAGAAAGAGTAAGGATTTGGAAGTTTATAACGAAGAGGATAGCCAGTTGTGGAGAGATAATGAGAGAGACATCAAGACTGGTGAGAAAGAAAAAGAGCAGCTTTTAGTTGAGCTTAATGAAAAAGAGGAAGGATTTCAAAAGACATCTGAAAATTTGAAGGAAAGAGAGCAAGAGTTCCATACTTTCGAGGAAAGAAAGAAGGAATTGGATAATGAGGTTAAACCAGAGATAAAAAATTATCAGACAAAGAAGGGAGAGTTGGTGCTTAAGGAGGCAAAGAATAAATTCCTTACTTTTCTGCTGGCAGTTTCTACAATACTATTGGGGATATCTTTGCTGGGAATTATTATTAAACCCGGGTTACTTTTCTATCTATTAGCTATCTTATTTTCAATTTCATTTGTGGTTTCAAGTATATTTAAACTTCAATTGAAAAAAGAGAAAGGCTCGCTGGCGCAATTGTTTGAGAGGATTAAACTAAATCTTTCACGGTTTGCTCTAAGGGCAGACGATATAGAAGGAGTTCTTTTTCATATTCAAAAGTTTGAGGACCAATATTCTAAAAAGGCTAGTGAATTAGAGGAGGTCAGAGGAGAGAAAAAGTTATTACAAAGCGAGATGGAAAAATTAAAACAAGATAGAATTACAGAGATAGAAGATAGGATAAAGAGTGCTTACAGAAAAACAGAAGATGTGAAATTCAAGACAAGAGAGGAATCGCTGGTAAAATATAGCCAAAAACTGAGACTAAAACTGAAGTGCGAGAAGCTAGCCAGGGAGCAGGAAAGCTTTTTGAGAGCTCTTTTAGGAGAAAAGGGTAGAAGTTTAGAAGAAAACATTTCCCATTGGGATGAAGAGCTCAAAGAACTGCAGGAGTATAAAGATAAAGCCAGGCATATGAAATATAATGAGAAGAGTATTGCAGAATTAAAAGAGGAAGGAAAATTGTTTGAAGAGGAGTTAAAGAAAATAGAGAGCACGATGAATCATTTCCAGAAGGAATTGGCAGAAATAGAAAGAAGAGCAAATGAGATTCTAGGAGGAGAGCTAGAAGAAGATTACTTATATTGCAAGACATCGATAGACTTAGAGGCGATTGAAAATAAATTGCAGGAATCCATAGATGAAAATGAGACTAATAAAGATAATGTTCTTAAAGTTATGGAAATCTTTGAGGGAATAGAAAGAGAGGAAAAGGAGAAAGTCTCAGAGCTTTTTGGTGAGGAAAGCCCTGTCTCGCAGCATTTTAAGAAAATAACCGATAATCTTTACCAGAAAGTAATTTTTAATCAAGAAAGAGGAAAAATCGAGGTAGAGCGCAAAGATGGATTAATTCTGGATGCAGAAAAGCTATCCGGTGGTGCGTATGACCAATTATATCTTTCTATTCGGCTTGCTCTGGGGGAAAAGCTCTTAAAGAAAAAGAAGGGATTCTTTATTATGGACGACCCTTTTGTAAAGGCCAGTCCTGATAGACTGGAAACACAGATGAAAGTACTCAAGAAAATTTCCAGTTCCGGATGGCAGATTATCTATTTTACTGCCAAAGGAGAAGTGAAAGAGGCTTTAAAAGAGGATATAGACAGCAGAATGGTTAATTATATTGAGGTAAAGAGTTCTCTGAGATTATAGTAAACATCAAAATCATTAATCAAAAGACAGACTAATTTCCTTAAAAAACAGAATTACTGACAATATTACTTCTTCGGACGGGGTTTTTACCTCTCCCCTGGAAGATAGAAGAACTTACTCAGACTTACCGTTGAAGAAAGGATTTCTTGTGCGTAAAGGATTTGGCCGGGATATTATCCATCGATGGGAAGGAAATCCCATTATTACAATTGAAGATCTCTCATTCCGCTGCATCGACATATGCAATGCGGGTGCTGTGAAAGTGGCTGACCAGTATATCCTTTTATTAACAATACAGAGTCTTGAAGGACGCTATTCCATCTATTGCGCACAAAGTACGGATGGGTATTATTTCGAAGTGGGCGATCAACCGTTTTTGTCCCCCTGTCAGGAGAAGCCATTGGCAGTCTATGAGGAACGGGGTGTTCTCGATGGCAGAATTGTCTTGCTAGAAGGAGTGTACTACATCTGTTACGATGCTCTTGGGCGCCACGGCTATCGAGCTGCACTTGCCCGCACAGAAGACTTCAGGACCGTTCAGCGTATAGGTCCTGTTTCCGAGCCAGATACCAAAGGTGGCGTGCTATTCCCGAGGAAGATCAAAGGAAAATATGTGCGACTGGAAAGACCCTGGGAAGGACGCAGCATCTGGGTTAGTTATTCTGAAGATCTAGAATATTGGGGATGGTCCGAGGTAGTAGTAACTCCGCGAGGGGGCTTTTGGGACTCTGACCACATAGGCATTGCCACGCCCCCAATAGAAATCGATGCCGGATGGCTTTTCATTTACTATGGCGTTAAACAGACCTCTACCGGACCGCTCTTTCGCCTTGGAGCAGTAATTCTCGACGCAGAGAACCCCACAGAAATTTTAGGCCGAACAAATGTTCCCATTCTCTCGCCACGCGAGGATTACGAGCGCATAGGAGATGTGTCTAATCTGGTATTTTCGTGCGGAGCGATTATCGAAGCGAACGGCGAAGTAAGACTGTACTACGGAGCAGCTAACTCCTGTATATGCCTGGGTACAACTAAGGTGCAAAGCATTGTGCAGGCATGCCTGAAAAGCGAGAAGGAATTCTGATAATGGAAAGAAAAACTGGGCCAGACATATTTCATCGTTGGAAAGAAAATCCTGTTTTAACCCTGGAGGACATTCCTTTTCATTGCAATACAGTCTTCAATGGCACTCCCGTCAAATCTGGCGACGAATACCTTCTGCTCCTGCGAATTGAAGGGCAACAGGGGTATTCCTTTTTTGCACTGGCCAGAAGCCGAGATGGCTTCCATTTTGATGTAGAAGATCGACCAGTCCTTCTTCCTGCCAAGAAAGGTATCTTTGGAATATATGAAGCACGAGGCATTGAAGATCCTCGGGCAACGTTTATCCAGGGATCCTACTATATTATGTATACAGCCTATTCAGGCCATGGGACTCGAATTGCACTTGCCAGAACAGATGATTTCTACACATTTGAGCGCATTGCCCTTATCTCTGAGCCAGGGAACAAGGATGGAGTTCTGTTTCCCGAGAAAATCAACAACCGATATGTGCGCTTAGACAGACCTATTGGTTTAGGTATAGGCAGCATCTGGATTTCTTATTCCAATGACCTATATAGCTGGGGTCATTCCAAAGTGTTGATCTCTCCACGCCCGGGGTATTGGGATTCTTATCGAGTGGGGGCATCCGTTCCTCCCATTCGCACCAATCGTGGATGGCTGGAGATCTACCACGGCGTCCAGATGACTTCAGGCGGACCAATTTACCGGGCAGGGACTGTGCTACTCGATCTGAAAGATCCTTCACTGGTAATTAGTCGCTCTAGCGCGCCTTTACTGGCACCTCGAGAAAATTATGAACGTATTGGCGATGTTGGCAATGTGGTTTTTGCTTGCGGTGCTATTGTTGAATCAGATGGGGAAGTAAAGATGTACTACGGTGCTGCGGATACCTGTCTTTGTGTTGCCAGCGCAAGGCTAGAAGATATTATGAAACACACACTAGAAGCATAGAAACAGGAATTTTCTTTGGTGCCCCGTGCCCACCGACTTGTGGAAAGTAGAAAGGTTAAGCTGATTAGAAAGTTATGTTTTGTTGTTGAGCAATTTCGCGAACACGATGAAGTGCCATTAACCAGGCAAGGGTAGATTCGGCGCCCTGGTTTTGATTA
>CAZQMG010000045.1:10895-14378 GCA_964594375.1 uncultured Clostridia bacterium
ACGATGAAGTGCCATTAACCAGGCAAGGGTAGATTCGGCGCCCTGGTTTTGATTAACTCCTGTAGATTGTAGACTATCCTTGCAGCCACCTGTCCTAAGATCACATACTACTTGATGAACATCATTGCTGCCAAGAAACCATTTGAAACACCAGTCAATTCTTTCGACCCATTTCCCTTGCTCTGTTAATAAATATGCTTCATAGCAAGCATCAATGAAAGCAGGTACTTCAATAGGTTGCTGGTCAAATTGTGCTTTCTTTTCTTCACGCTTAAACCAACCATTATTACCAATCAATGAAAGATGTCCTTCTTCGGGGTTAGTTTGAATTTTCAGGAGCCACTCCAGGGAATTTAATCCCTGATTATATATATTTCTTTTCTTGAACATTCGTCCGGCAGCCAGGAATGCCTGAGCTAAGCGGGCATTATCGTAAGTAACAATATTTTCTCCCCATGGCCAATCAGCTGATGCATTATCTGCAAAAAGCTTTGAAAGGCGTCGAGTCAATAAGGTGCACAAACGTTGAACTTCAAGATCGCCGCCAAAGCGCTGAAGATAAGAGAGACATCCGAGAATAGAATAGGCCCAAGCACGAGGTGAAGTAAAAGATTCTAAGACTGGTAATAATCTATGAAACAATCTGGTAGAAAGTCCCAGAATTGAATCTGTAGGGGAATGAAGGATTGCTATACCTAAACTCCAAAGTGTTCTGCCATGGCTATCCTCAGAGCCTACTTGTTCAAGCCAACGTCTATCGTAAGACATAAAATTTCGAATGCGGCCACTATCCTTATCCACAGCATAGTTAAGAAAAGAAAGATAAACCTGCAACAAAGATAAGACATCTTCCTCTTTGAATAATTTGTAGTTCATAATAGTGACTATTAGAGCCCGAGCATTATCATCAGTGCAGTAGCCGTGGGAGCGGTCTGGAGTAGTAAATGCTGCATGCTGGAGAATGCCTGTGTCATCGGTTAAGAGTCGAAGGTAATTAAGCTTAATTTCGGATAGAGAAGGTGGTTCAGCAATCCACTCTCTGGCAGGTGGGTGAGGAGCTGGACGTCTGTATTCCTTGAGTCCGCGCTGAAACGTCTCGATATAGGTGCGAGCTACCTTTGGCCATATCATTTGTCGTCCAAACTGGTAAGCCCGTTTTCGCAAGTAATTTCGCTGCCTTTCATCACTAAGAAGCTCAGCTAGTTGATTAGCCAAAGCATCTACATCTCCAAACTGCACCAATCTTCCTCTATTATCAGATAGTAATTCTTCAGCATACCAGAAGGGAGTAGAGACAATTGCCTTGCCACAAGCTACGGCATAGGCTAATGTTCCCGAAACAATTTGTTCTTTTGATAAATAGGGCGCCAAATAGATATCGGTTGCATTCAGAAAGCCTATAAGCTGCTCCAGATTAACAAAGCGGTTACAAAAAATGACGTGTTCCGTTAATCCTTTCTGTCTAACCAGTTTTTCTAAAGAAGCTCTGTATTCTTCTCCAGAGCACCGTTTAACCTCCGGATGCGTAGCACCAAGTATGATATAGAGCAAATCGGGGAATTTTTGAACTATCAGGGCTATAGCTTCAATGACTACCTCAATCCCCTTGTTGGGGCCAAGAAGACCAAAAGTTAGTATAACCTGCCGCCCCTTGGCTTGAAACCGATCCTTGTAATCACTGGAATCGAGAAAAGGTATGTCTGGTGTACCGTGATGAATCCTAACAATCTTTTCCCGGGGAACATCGTAAACATTTACCAGCAGCTCAATAGCTTTTTGGGCTTGCACTACTACAAAGGTAGAGTACGAGGAAACAGACTTTAATACTTCAATTTGCCCTTTTGTGGGTTCTTTCAAGACAGTGTGGAGAGTACTGACTACGGGTTTCCTTGAATTAGCAAGTAAGTCAAGAATGTAAGCTCCATCCTTGCCACCAAATATGCCAAATTCGTGTTGCAGAGAAATAACATCTATACTAGAAAGGTTAAGAAAGCTGGCTGCCTCCTGATAATCTCTCCTATGCTCAGTACGAATTTCAAAGCAAATCTCCCTGGCGTAGTTATAGCCCTGAGAAATATTATTAATTAAGGCAACTACCTGAACCATTTCACTCATGTGAGACTCTTCTTTCTGAATGCGAGCAATATGGTTGGCTAAGTCCTGCGTAAATGTTCCAATTCCACACCGACGTGGAGGATATGTGCTCACAAACGATACGCTAATAGGCTTTAATAAAGCTCTTTGCATAACTATCCTTTACCTCACTTCCGCATTTTCTCTTTCGCCTTTCTGCCATTCCTCCACCCACCACCAGGCCTGGTCTGGATCAATCAGACCCACTTTAGAGGCTACTTTTGCCTCTTCTTTGGTAAAACCTTGAGAGTGGAGGATGTCTTTTTGAATTTGGCCAATCTTTTTTTTAGCTCGAGAGAGAATCTCTTGTTCTTTTTTAGTAAGAGAGGGAGCCGGCGCTTTGGCAGCAAGCTGTCTTGGCACCATGATAACTTTTCCTCCTTGACTAATTGCTTCCAAAAAATCACCCGGCTTTAAGTGGAGTTGATCAAAGACTTCTTTGGGGATAGTTACCTGGTGCTTTGGTCCAATCCTAACTACGGGCATCTCCTTCTCCTTATTTAATTATTGATTTTTAGACATATTTACTTCCTTACTGTAAGAATAGTAAATACAAGAAAGAGTGTCAAGTTTTCAAAGCTTATTTCCGGATTTGTTTATCTAACTTATCAGCTGGTGGGCTATTTGAGGTGAGATATAACGTCCCCGATCATGAGGCGAGTCAGGAAAAAACCGAAGGTCTAAAGCCAGATATGCTCTATTGCGAATTACTGAGCTGATTTAAGAACTCCTCTTCTTGTATTTTTGGGCTACTTCAACCCACCAAAATCCCAAACAACCCACCTGACAACGTAATTTTGTACCTATTTAGGCACTCCTATATTAGCTCAAGTACAAAGCTTAATCCAGTCTTGAAAAAAGTGATCATTCTTTGGATTAGCTGGACTCTCTTTTCTTTTTATGCTACCCTTGAGTTATGGAAAAAACCATGATTATTCAAGGACGAGAAGTAAGTTCTAAAGATATCGAATTTATTCGAGAAATGATCAAGCTCAATCCTTCCTGGGGTCGCACCCGGCTTTCTAAAGAGCTAGTGCTCCTCTGGAACTGGCGAGCAGCCAATGGTCAACTCAAGGATATGGCCTGTCGCACCTTTCTTTTAAAGTTAGAAAGACGAGGCTATCTCAGCCTGCCTCCTCGCCTCTACTCTTACGGCAAAACCCCTAAGAAAGCCTTTTGTTCCTACGTTCCCCATAAGACTACCCCGATTGCTGGCAAGCTTAACTGCCTTACTCCTCTCAAAATCGAGGTAGTTAAAGAGAAATATCTTCTCAAACTCTTCAAGTGCCTGCTTTCTTCTTACCATTATCTTGGCTTTACTGGAACCGTAGGAGAGAACCTGAAGTATTT
>CAZQMG010000046.1:0-14292 GCA_964594375.1 uncultured Clostridia bacterium
TTCTTATGAAGCAGAAGCTCAGTTAAAGAAGGCGATGATTGAGTCAGCCAAAGAAACCATTCTTGTCATTGACAGCAGTAAATTCAACAAGATAGCCTTAGTAAATATTGCTCCCTTAGAAGTTATAAGTAGAGTTATTACCGATAGTGGAATTTCATCTCGAGATAGAAAACTACTTATCGATCAGGGCATAAAAGTAATAGTGGCTTCAAATTAGATCCCCAGTAAAGTCAAAAAGAATATAAAAGGTTTAAAATGACCAAATTCAAATTGGGAATAAATATGGGGTTTGCTACTAATCGATTCCCTGAGCCAGAGGTCTGGCTGAGGATTGTGGGAAAGGATTTGGGGTTAAGATGTGTTCAATTTGTAGCTGATCTTTTGAATCCTTTTCTGCCTGAAAAGGTGATAGAGCGGGAGATTATTAAGCTAAAAGAAAATGCAACTAAATACAATGTTAAGATAGATACCACCTTTACCAGTACCTTCACCCGTGTTAATCACCTTATGCATCCGGATGCCTTACAGAGGAAAGTCTGGTTCGATTGGTTTAGACGTTGGTTTGAGATTTCAGCTAAATTAGGAGCAAGGGGCTCAGGCGCTCATTTTGGCACTATCTCTGTTACAGATTTCAATAATGAAAAGAGGAGGAAATTCTTAATCAAGGAAGCTATCTCCTCCTGGCGCAAACTTGCTCGATTGGGAGCAAGACTAGGATTTGAATTTCTTATCTTTGAACCTATGTCCATACCACGTGAAATGGCCTTTACCATTGATTCAACCAAAGAACTTCTGCAAGAAGTAAATAAGGACGACCTCCCTGTTCCTATTCGGCTCTGTTTGGATGTAGACCACGGAGATTTAGCCTCTTCTGATCCCCGAGATGCTGATCCCTATACCTGGCTTAAAGAGTTGGCTCATTTATCCCCGGTAATTCATATAAAGCAGAGCACCAAGGATAAAAGCGCCCATTGGCCTTTTACGGAAGAATATAATAAAATAGGGATTATCTCACCTCTCAGGGTAATGGAAGCTATAGAAGCCTCAGGAGCAGAAGAGGTGGTCTTACTACTGGAAATCTCCCATCGAGAGCGTTATCCTACAGACTATCAGGTAATAGATGATTTAAAGAAGTCGGTAGAATACTGGAGAAAATATATCAAGGAGTAAATCCCGTTAGATGTTTACTATCTAACGGGATAAAGGAATGATATTATGGTTTCTCAAAAAGAGAAAAAAGGTAATTCAGTGGATGTACCTACAGGTCTACTTTGTGAGTATGTATCAAGTCCCCTGGGAATTGATGTAACTCTGTCCAGATTTTCCTGGGTACTCAGTCATTCTGAGCGCGGGCAGCTTCAGTCGGCCTATCAGGTACTTGTTGCCAGCAGCAAGGCAAATCTGAATGCTGAGAGGGGCGATCAATGGAATAGCGGTAAAGTAGCCTCAAAAGAGTCAACAAACGTTATCTATGCGGGAAGTGCTTTGGAGAGCGGAAAAACTTCCTACTGGAAAGTCCGCGTCTGGGACAAGGATAGGAAGGTAAGTCCGTGGAGCAAGGTGGCCACCTTTGAGATGGGCTTATTAAATCCAGATGACTGGCAAGGGAAATGGGTCGAAGGGAAGAATTATGGAGAATCTGCCTTCTCTGACCCTGTTCAAGGAACAACGAAGATGCCTTATGGATACCTTCTCCGTAAGGAGTTTAGCATTGAGAAGGACATCGCGCAAGCAAGAGTCTATGTATCCGGCTTAGGTTATTACGAACTACGCATAAATGGAGATAAGGTTGGTGAGGTTGTCCTTGATCCAGGTTGGACTGATTACAAAAAACGGGTCCTCTATTCTACCTACGATGTAGGTAAATATTTGAAAAAAGGTAAAAATGCAGTAGGTATTATGCTCGGCAACGGACGACATATTGAGGCATATGGGTATGGCCCACCTAAAGTAATCTTGCAACTAAACATAGAATTTAGTGATGATACCAGTGAGAGTATTGTTACTGATGAGAGCTGGAAAGTGGGGCAGAGTCCAATAACTGAAAATAGCATCTATAATGGGGAAGTTTATGATGCCAGATTGGAAGGATTAGGCTGGGATACTCCCTTCTACGATGACTCTGATTGGGATGCGGCTAGGATAGCAGATGAACCTGGTGGAAAATTAGTCTCGCAAGCGAGTTTCCCTCCAATTAAGGTAAGCAAAATAATCCAACCTAGAGAAATTACCAATCCCGAACCTGAGGTTTATGTCTATGATTTTGGGCAGAATTTTACTGGTTGGGTGAGGCTTTGTGTCAGTGGCCCAAGGGATACTACAATAAAGCTTAGATATGCCGAATTATTGAATGAGGATGGAACGCTCAATGTCATTCCCAATCGTGGGGCAAAGGCAACTGATACCTATATCCTAAAGGGAGAAGGAGAGGAAATATATGAGCCTCGCTTTACCTACCATGGTTTTCGCTATGTTGAGGTGACCGGCTTCCCCGGTACACCTGTGCTGGAGAGTATAGAAGGACGTGTTGTCCACTCAGTAGTAGAGCCTATTGGAGGCTTCATTTGTTCCAACCCTTTAATCAATCGTATTCACAAGAATGTTCTCTGGGGGCAATTGAGCAATTTGATGAGTGTTCCTACTGACTGTCCGCAGCGGGATGAGCGAATGGGATGGATGGGTGATGCACAACTGGTAGCAGAAGAGGCAATTTACAACTTCGATATGGCTGGTTTCTACACAAAATGGCTGAAAGACATAAGTGATTCGCAAGCCGAAGATGGGAGTGTGCCCGATGTTGTGCCGCCTTATTGGAGTATTTATCCTGCTGATCCTGCCTGGGGTACTGCTTGTGTAGTTATTCCCTGGTATCTCTATCAATATTACGGGGATGAGCGGATTCTGAAAGAAAACTATTCCGTAATGAAAAAATGGGTTGACTTTCTCAGCAGTAAAGCAACGGATTATATCCTCTCCTATAGTAAATACGGAGATTGGTGTCCTCCAGCACATATTAAGCCAGTAGATACTCCGGGAGAGCTAACCTCAAGCTGGTATTACTATCACGATGCCCTGGTATTATCTAAGATTGCGCACATTTTAGGAAAATCTGATGAGGCCAAAAAATACTCTCAGTTATCTAGTAAAATTAAAGAAGCCTTCAACAAGAAATTTCTTAAAGATGACCACTATGCCACTGGCAGTCAAACCTGTAATGTTCTTCCTCTGTTTTTAGATATGGTTTCTGAAGATAAGCAGAAGGCTGTTTTGAAGAATTTAATAGACGATATTGTAGTAACACACGGATGTCACCTTAATACAGGTATTGTAGGTACCAGATACATATTGGATGTTTTAACAAAATATGGCCGAGTAGATATTGCCTATAAACTAGCAGTCCAAACTACTTATCCTGGTTGGGGATATATGCTCCAAGAGGGAGCTACCACCCTTTGGGAGAGATGGGAATACCTGGCTGATGGCGGTATGAACTCTCATAATCACATAATGTTTGGCAGCATCGATGCCTGGTTCTATAAAGTTCTGGCAGGGATAAATATCGACCCTGCTGGCCCTGGTTTTGGAAGAGTTATCATTAAACCTCATATTGTTGGTGATTTAAATTATGTTAGTGCTTCTATTAGAACTACGAGGGGCATTTTATCTTCAAGCTGGAAGAAAAGCGACCATTCATTAGCTCTCAATATTACTCTACCTGTCAATACCCAGGCAAAGGTGAGTGTTCCCAAAGGGAAGCTAGACAACGTCACCATTAAAGAGAGCGGAAAAGCCGTTTGGGAAAATAGTTCATACAGGGAAGGTATAGCAGGAATCACCGGTGCCAGCGAGGATGAGGAATATGTGACCTTCAACGTCGGATCCGGCTCATACTCCTTTGAGAGGTTAAAAGGCAAGTCTTGACATTGTTAGAAGCGTTCTCTACAATTGTTTTAGAGAATCTAGGAGAATTGTTTAGAGAAGACTCAGACATAGATATAGCTTTAGAAGGAAAAGTTAAAGAAGATTATTTTTTAATATGGAGCGAGCTTGAGGAAGAATTAAATGAAGGGGTGGATTCGAGAATCCTTAATAGTGGCGTTACTTCTCAAATTATTAAGAAAGAGGGGAAATTAATTTATGAAAGAGGAAATTAGACTTCTCAAATCAAAGATAATAGATGATTTAAAGGAGTCGGTGGAATACTGGAGAAAGTACATTGATAAATAAAGGAATGAAAGCGGCTTTTCTATACATAGATAAAGCTAAACATATGGGAATTGAAAATGTTGCCAAGCCAGCCTGTGGTTCAGGTGATGTTTTGCTAAAGATTAATGCTTGTGCTATTTGCGGAACAGATGGAAGGATGTACCAGGGGACAAAAGATGTTACCAAAGGATTTATTCCTCAAATTAGAGGATACGGTGAAGGCAAATTCATTATTGGTCATGAGATTGTGGGGACCATAGAAGAAATTGGTGCTGGAGTTAAGAATCCTGACTATAGAATTGGAGACAAAGTAGTTGTGGTTACCTCAGTAGGCTGCCAGAAAGAGGGATGTAGGCCCTGCCGGGAAGGAAACCATAATATGTGCAGGAATAATCATCCCATTGGTTACTATTATCCCGGTGGTTTTGCTGAGTATATCCTTGTCCAGAGTCTCGCTGTCAGGCAAGGTGTTATCATACTCATCCCGGAAGATTCCACTATTTCAGATGAGCATCTGGCAATGGTGGAGCCACTTTCCTGTGTCATTAATGGTCAGGATTACTTGAATATCCAGGAGGGAGAATATGTTACCATAGTGGGAGCAGGTCCTATTGGTTTGATGCATGGCCTTTTAGCAAAAAGTAAAGGGGCAAAAGTTATCCTGGCTGAATATTCTCCGGTAAGACTGAGCAAGTCTAAAGAATTCGGTTTTGATTATTATATTGCCAGCAAAGATACTGATTTAGTAAAGGCAGTATTAGAGCTGACTGATGGAGAAGGGACGGATGTGGGAATAGTTGCCTGTTCGGTGAATAGAGTTGCTGAAGAGCTTCTAAGAGCAATGGCTATGAAAGGCAGACTAAGCTTTTTTGCCGGCTTTCCCAAAGAAGATTCTACTTTAAAATTAGATGGGAATATTATTCATTATAAAGAGGTCTCAATTTATGGAGCCTTTGCCTCTAATAGACCACAATTTAAGGAAGCTCTTAGACTCATTGTGAGTGGCAAGGTATCTATGGACAGAATAGTGACCCATGTTTTTCCCTTAAGAAGGATAACAGAAGCAATGGAAAAGATGTTAGATAAAGGAGGAGATGCTCTAAAGGTGGTTATAAAACCCTAAAGGAGTGTGAATCGTATCTAGTATCTCGTATCTCGAAAAGAAAGAAAAGGTGACCCCTCACTCCATCCCTCTCCCCTGAGGGGAGAGGATTAAGGAGAGGGGGAAGTCCTGAGATATCCTTGAGGCATTAGAGATGAAATTAGAAAATAAGGTGGCTCTTGTAACTGGGGCAGGACAGGGATTGGGAGAGGCTATTGCTATAAGATTGGCTCAAGAAGGGTGCAAGGTAGCCGTAGGCGATATAAGTTTCTCTAGCCTAGAAATAGTAGCACAAAGAATAAAAGAAATAGAAGGAGAATCCCTCGCCTTAGAAGTAGATGTAACCAAAAGTGAGCAGGTAAAGTCAATGGTTGAGGGGACGGTAGCCAAATTTGGTCGTCTTGATATATTGGTGGCTAATGCCGCAATAGTAAAATCTTATGAATTAACCGATTTCCCCGAAGAAGATTGGCGAAGAATAGTTGAGGTTAACCTGGTAGGATATTTTCTGACAGCTAAAGAAGCGGCTAAAGTTATGAAAAAACAGAAAAGTGGAGTAATCATTCAGATAAATTCCAAATCCGGCAAAAAGGGTAGCTATTGGAATTCCGCCTATGCCGCCTCAAAGTTTGGGGGGATAGGTCTTACTCAAAGCATAGCTTTAGATTTAGCTCGTTACGGTATTCGGGTAAATGCTGTTTGCCCGGGTAATCTCCTCGATTCTCCTCTTTGGGTAAATAGTCTTTATGAGCAGTATGCCAGGAAATGGGGAATTTCCAAAAAAGAAGTAAGAAAAAAATATGAGAATGGGGTCCCCTTGGGCAGGGGTTGTCAGTATGAAGATGTGGCCAATGTAGTGGTCTTTTTAGCCAGCGATGAAGCTTCCTATATGACCGGTCAGGCCATAAATGTGACCGGCGGAGAGGAAATGAGGTAAAGTGAATTGTAAGAAGTGTTTCTCAGTAAAACCGTTGATTCTTTTAAAGTATCGTAATTTGAATGATTTCGCTGAATCGTTATCAAGCAAATCTTCTCAGGTAATAGCTCAAGAAAAGCGGGGGGAGCAGGCCGAAGGCCGTTGAGGGGGGATGTTTCCCCCCTCAATATGTTCTAAGGAAAGGTTATGAAGATGAAGGCAGCAGTGCTTTATGGAATAGGGGACTTAAGATTTGAGGAAGTTCCTCTGCCTAAAATAAAAAAAAGAGAAGTTCTGGTTAGGATAAAGGCTTGTGGGATTTGTAGCTCAGATATAGCGAGAGTTATGGAAAAGGGGACTTATTCCTTTCCTCTCATTCCTGGACATGAGCTCTCTGGTGAGGTAACGGAAATAAAAGGAGAGAGCTCAAGCCTTAAAGAGGAGACCAAGAGTGTAAATCTTAAGAATGGCGATAGAGTAGTAGTAGTTCCACTCTTGCCCTGTTATAAGTGTCCTCATTGTCAAATAGGGGAGTATAATCTATGCGATGATTATGATTACTTGGGCTCTAGGTGCAACGGAGGCTTTGCCGAATATGTAAAAGCTCCACAGGAAAACTTAATTAAAATCCCCCCTGGGGTGAGCTTTGAAGAGGCAGCCTTGACTGAACCTGCCTCAGTAGCCCTACATGCTTTGCGTCAGGCAAGGATAGAGGTGGGAGATAAAGTAGCTATTCTGGGAACAGGAACTATTGGTATTATCCTGGCCCAGTGGGCGAGGATATTGGGAGCCAGCGAGGTGTATTTGGTTGATGTCGTAGAAGAGAAATTGAGGGTAGCTCAAGAATATAGTTTTACAGAGACTGTCAATGCCAGCAAAGAGGATACAGTGAAAAGTATACTGGAGAAGACTGGGCAAAGGGGTGTTGATGTAAGCATTGAAGCAGCAGGAAACCCTATCACCTTTAAACAATCTATCCAGGTAGCCAGAAAAGGTGGCAAGGTAGTCTTTTTGGGAAACATAAGGGGAGAGGTGACTCTTCCCGACGAGGTTGTCTCAAGTATCTTGCGCAAGGAATTAACTATGTATGGCACCTGGAACTCTCGCTTTACTGAGCTTCCTAAGGATGAATGGGCAGCCACTCTTCATTTCATCAAAGTGGGAAAGTTAAGAGTTGAACCCTTGATTACTCATAGATTCGAACTTAAAGAGGCTGAAGAAGCTTTTCAGATGATGTCCAAAGGAGAGGAGTTTTTCAATAAAGTGATGTTTGTTATTTGAAGAAACTACAAACAATACAAAGTCATGAATGATTAACTGATGAGTGGTTAATTGGTGAGTAGAGAGTGAATTAACCATTTAACCAATTAACTAATTTAACCAGTTTAACTAACGGAGCTAGCAGGTCAATGAACAATGAACTACGAACAATGAACACAGAAAGGAGACACGATATACGCAATACGCATCACGCAATACGAAATACGACTTAAGGAGCATTGAGTGAAAGCAGCAGTTCTAGAAGATTTAGAAAAGATAGTGGTAAAAGAGGTGGGTACTCCTCCTATTAAAAAAGGAGAGATGTTAGTTAAGATACGGTCTTGTGCCGTTTGCGGCTCTGACATCAGGATATATCATCAGGGAAATCCCAGAGTCAAACCTCCTCAGATAATCGGGCATGAGATTGCCGGAGAGGTTGTAGAGGTAGGGGAAGGAATAGATACTTTTAGATTAGGGGATAGGGTTGCTTTAGGGGCGGATGTTCCCTGTGGAGTATGCAAATTCTGCAAGAATGGTTTGGGGAATAATTGTCCCATAAATTATGCTATCGGGTATCAATTCCCAGGTGGTTTTGCCGAATATATCCATATTAATGAGACTACTGTTAAATATGGACCCCTGCATAAGATACCTGAGAACTTAAGCTTTGATGAGGCTTCTTTGGCTGAGCCCTTAGCCTGCTCTCTCAATGGTTATGAGCTGGCTAATCTAAAGGTGGGCGATACTGTGGTTATCATTGGAGCTGGGCCCATTGGTTTAATGCTGGTTGAGCTAGCCAGAAATTTGGGGGCAGGTAGAATTATTCTTTCTCAAAGGTCTAAAGAGAGATTGAAGATTGCCAGGAAATTCTCTGCCGATACTTTTATTTGCAGCCTAGAGGAGGATTTCGTGGAGCGAGTTATGGAAGAGACCAAAGGAGAAGGAGCAGATGTAGTAATGGTCGCCTGCGCTAATCCTTCTGCTCAGGAAGAGGCCCTGGAAATAGTGGGACATCGGGGTAGAGTAAACTTCTTTGGAGGTTTAGCGCCGGGGTCTAGAAAGATAAAGATAGATAGTAACCTCATCCACTACAAAGAGTGCTTTGTTTTAGGCTCACACGGAAGTGTTCCCCGACACCATAAAATTGCCCTAGAGCTTCTATCCAGAGGTGCAGTTAAAGGCAAAGATTTTATTACTCACCATTTCAGTTTAGATAAAATTAAAGAGGCCTTTAAGGTAGCTGAGGGACATCAGGGATTAAAGGTAATAGTTAATTCGTAAAAAATGAAGATAGGATACTTGGGGGGTGTCCTCCTTAACGGTCCGGTCAGCAAAGTTGACTCTCGCTTCGCTCTGGGCTTCGGCTCACCCGCTCGTAATGACAAAAAGGGACTTTTTAGAGTCTCCTTTGCGCTAAAACCTTGACAAACTGTACAGTTAAATGTATAATTGAACTGGAGGTGATGAAAATGGATAAAGTTGTAGGAGTAGTAGACACCCGTACCCATCTACCCAGAATACTTAAAGAAGTTACAAAAGGTACTCGGTATATTATTACTCAGAGATCTAAGGCAAAAGCTGTTTTGGTAGGTTTGGAAGAGTTCGAAACATTAGAGATAATGGCTGATAAACAGTTACTGAAGGAAATTAAAGAGGCAAAAGAGGATATTAAAGCTGGGCGCTATAAGACCTATGAGGATTATTTTAAAGAAAGTTTGCAATGAGGATATTTTTAACTCGAAAGTTCCAAAAGAATTTTGAAAAACTGGAAAAAGAGGCTCAGGGAAAAATCAAATTAGCACTTAAGCAGATTTATACTAATCCCCACAAAGGAAAGAAGCTAATCGGAGAATTAGAAGGCGAATATGCTTGGCGAGTAGGTAGTTTTCGGATAGTCTATACCATTGAAAAAAAATATGTTTGGATAGAGACAGTTAGGCACAGGAAAGAATCCTACAGATAGTCTCCTGGGAGCTTCCATTAAGACTCTACATTTGCTCAAAACTGCTCTCTCCCTTACCCCTTCTCTTCTCCCAAGAGGAGAGGGTACTTTTAGCATTATTGAGGATACATACCGGGATTGCAAGGAAGAAGTGCTAGCCACAATCCTTCCTATTGCCTTCATTACGTGCTTGCCTTTTCTGGAAAAAACAGATACAAATAGGACGAGCGCTGTTCTCAATTTTATAGTGTTTCTTAGCTAACTGGTTAATTTAACTCACCACTCACCAATTAACCACTCACAATTTACGTTCCAAGGCATACTCGACGCGCTCTGGAGTCTAGGTTTTTTGTATACGCTCTACGCCGCTATACCTAAAGAAAAAGGAGAACATATTGTTTACTCTTATGTATCCAAGAAAAATCATTTTTGGCAGAGGTACACTTGAACAGTTAGGTCCAGAGGTTAAATGTTGGGGCGAGAAAGCCTTGTTGGTCACTGGAAAATCGGCTATACGTAAGAGTGGCATTCTGGATAAAATTGCCGCTGTTATGGAGCTAGCCAGGATTGAATTCTCTCTTTTTGACAGGGTAGAGCACGACCCCTCTCTGAAAACGGTTGATGAAGGAATCAAATTTCTTCGAGAAGAGAAGTGCGATATAGTAGTAGGGCTGGGAGGAGGAAGCACTCTAGACGTAGCAAAAGCTATTGCTTCGCTAGCCAGGCAGCCCGGAACAGTCTGGGAATATCATGCCGGCAAAGAAATCAAGAAAGAGGGATTGCCTTTCGTAGCTCTTCCCACAACTACTGGCACCGGGACAGAGATTACTAATAATTCTGTCCTTACTGATAGAAATAAGGTCATTAAGAAAAGCATCCGCAGTCCTTTTATGATAGCTAAAGTTGCTTTAGTTGACCCAGAATTAACTCTTTCTCTTCCTGCTCAGATAACTGCCTACACAGGGATGGATGCTTTTACTCAGGCCCTTGAATCCTATGTTAGTAAAACTTCAAATCCTGTAAGCGATAGCTTAGCTCTTAGAGCCATTGAAATTATTTATCATAGCTTACCTGAGGCTGTACAAAATGGCGGTAATATAGAGGTCAGGGAGAGAATGGCTCTGGGAAGTTTACTTTCAGGAATGGCTTTTTCTAATTCTGGTCTGGGAGCTGTCCATGGACTGGCTCATCCTATAGGAGCACGTTTTAATGTTCCTCATGGGCTTGCCTGTGCTGTTCTTTTGCCTTACATAATAGGTTTCAATTTAAGGGCCAAACGTAACAAATTCAAGCAGATAGCAGAAAAAATAGGAATAGAAAATATAGAGGCTCTACCTTCTTCTATCAAGAAATTATTAGAGAAAGTCAATCTTCCTCTTGATCTCAAAAGTTACCGGATTACCGAAGCTGACTTTCCTGACATCATTGCTGAATCCAGAAGCAATAGCATGAGTAAGAACCCAAGAGAAGTTAGTGATGAGGATTTAAGGGAGATTCTTAAGTTGGTTATTTGAAAAAGGAGTCTTATATGTCTGATAGAACCACCAAAGTTGAAATGCACAAACAGGACCCTAAAGAGAGAATAAGGAACTTCAATGAGGTAGCTTCTGGTTATTCTGCCAGGGAGGCTATGGAAGAAGCAAAGAGGTGTCTTCAGTGCAAGAGACCTCCTTGTATAAAAGGTTGTCCGGTGGAGATTGATATTCCCGCCTTTATAAAATGTATTCAAGAGGGAAACTTTAAAGCTTCTATTGATAAAATTAAGGAAAAGAATAATCTTCCTGCTGTTTGCGGAAGGGTCTGTCCTCAGGAGAGCCAGTGTGAGATTAAGTGTGTAAGGTCCAAAAAGGGTGAGTCGGTAGCTATTGGAAGGTTGGAGAGATTTGCAGCCGATTGGGAAATGAATGAGAGCGCTCAAAATAGATGTGGCGCTTCCCCTTCTTCAGCCATTAAGGTGGCTGTGGTGGGTTCTGGTCCAGCAGGGCTTACCGCAGCGGCAGATTTGGTTAAGCTGGGTTATGAAGTTACTGTGTTTGAGGCTCTACATAGTTCAGGCGGAGTTCTGCGATACGGCATACCTGAATTTAGACTTCCTAAGAGTGTCCTTGAGGTAGAAATAAGCAATATTGAAAAGCTAGGGGTAAAGGTATCTCCAAATGTATTAATAGGGAAAACTCTCACTATTGATGACCTTATAAAACAAGGGTTTTCTGCCATTTTTATAGGAATAGGAGCAGGGCTTCCCCATTTCTTAAATATACCAGGAGAGAATCTGGATGGGGTCTACTCGGCTAGTGAATTTCTCACCCGGGTTAACCTGATGAAAGCCTATCAGTTTCCCCAATATGATACGCCAGTTAAGATTGGCAGGAGAGTAGGGGTAATAGGAGGGGGTAATGTGGCTATGGATTCAGCTCGGGTAGCCTTGAGACTGGGAGCAGAGGAAGTCGATATTATTTACCGAAGGTCCAAAAAGGAAATGCCTGCTCGTCAGGAAGAAGCAGAGAATGCTGAGGAAGAAGGGGTAAAGTTCCACTTTTTAACTGCCCCTTTAGCATTTTTAGGGAATAAAGAAAACCAGTTAACCCGGGTTAAGTGCATCCAGATGAAGCTGGGAGAACCTGATGAGAGTGGCAGGAGGAGACCCATCCCCATAAAAGGCTCTGAGTTTGTTATGAACATTGATACAGTAGTAGTGGCAATCGGTCAGGGAGCTAATCCATTACTTGCCCAGACTACTCCTGATTTGAAACTGAACCATAGAGGTTATATTCAGATAAATGAGGAGACTGGCCAGAGTAGTATTCCTCAGATTTTTGCTGGTGGAGATATTGTCACTGGTGCTGCTACAGTGATTGCCGCTATGGGGGCGGGAAAGAAAGCCGCCTGGGGCATAGATAGATATATACGCAACAAGGTTACTTGAGGAGAGGAAAAGGGGACGGTTCTATTTTTTTCTAAAGGAATCTGCTTGGAGTACCCGCAATAGAAAAATAGAACCGTCCCCTTTTCCTAATAGAACCGTCCCCTTTTCCTACGAGATTATCCTGAGGTATTCCCTGGGGATTTCTAATTCCAGAGTTGACTCATAAACACTATTACCAGAGCTATCAGGACAACAAAAGCGACCGGGAGAAGAAGTATTCTATATATTTTTTTAAAATCCGCCTTGAAATATTGAATGGTTACTATAAGACAGAGATGAATGGGAGAGAGAAGAACCCCGGCAAATCCTCCCGCATGAGCAAGCATAACATAAATTAGGTTGGGCTCACTCTGGCAAATAAGGGGCAGAAGGAGAGGAAATGTTATTCCCACAAAGGCAGGAGTGAGTCCAGTAAGAAGCCCAATAATAAAAGGAATAAGAAAGAGGAAAAGTAGAGGTGAAACTCCTAGGTCTTTGAAGAAAGTGGGAATCACTGATAATAAGGGGGATATTTCAAGAGTTCTCTTGAATATCATTACCGAAGCTACTATAAGGAGCATTTCCCATGAAAAGCTATTTCTGATAGCTAAGAATATTTTACTTCCTTTCATTCTTGTTGTAGCAAGAAAAATTCCTGTAATCACGAGTAGAGCCAGAATTAATTCAATTTTAAGAACCAGAACCAGAAAGATTATAGCCAGGATAGGCCATATATTAATTATGAAGCTGAGAAGACCCTGGAAGACTTCTCTCGGTTTTTTGTTGTTGGCTAGATTCCGGGGGAAAGAGATTTTTCTCATGCCAAAAAACAATCCAGCAAAAATAGCAGCCAGAGTTAAAGGAAACTGAGTAATGATGATTTTTCTGATAGGAACGTCAAATATGGCTGCTGCCAGAATAAGCCCCGGATAAAGCGGCCAACAATAATCCCAGATATGCCGAAACCAGTAATTCAAGAAAGTCTTGTTTTCGGCGTTTATTTTTAGGTTTCTGGTAGACTCTTCCACCATAGGAGCAGAGAATAATGCTCCAGCAGGCATAGGTAGGAGTCCCATAAAGGCAGGCGGAATAATTAAACTGAGGCGAGGATTTCTGACAAAAGTTTCCAGGGAAGTAACTATATTCCTTAAGTTGCCTTTTTCCCGTAGAAGATTACTCAAAAAAATGGCTAGAATAATAATGGCAAATAATTCTAAAGTAACCGGGTCAACTACAGCCAGAATTATGTTTCTTAATAGAGCAATTGGGCCTATCCCGAAGATAACTCCTACTATTACTGAAATACAAAAGATGATTAATCCTAAATTCCACTTCCCCTTCAATTATTCCCTAGCCCCCATCCTCTTCGAATTTGCGTCCACAATAAGGACAAAAGGGAACCTTCTCCTGGTAGAGATTGCCACAGTAAGGACATACGTAAGGCCCTTTTGTTGAACTGGTTTGCCTCATAGGTCTTGATCTTAGAATAAAATAAAGGGGTAAGAAGACAATTAATACAAGCCATACTCCTAAGAACCAGGCGACAATTGCACCTTGACTATAGCCTCTTTTTTTAGCATCAGAGGCTACCCACCAGGCAATGAGTAGAGGTATGACTATGGCAATATATATCATCAATAATCATCCACCGAAATTTATTTTATCAGCCAGACTACCAGTAGTTTAACATCTAGCTCTGTTATTGTCAATAATTACCCATGAGATTGCTGAAAAAGTACAATTTCGTCATTGCGAGCGAACGGAGTGAGTGAAGCAATCTCGATTACATCGCTCGGGATAAACTCCGCAATCTCGAATTCTTATCAATTGAGGGATTACTTTGTCGCTTTGCTTCTCGCAATGGAAATAATATGAGGATATTTTAAAAACGCTCTATTAGAGAACCTACTCAACTACCTCAAAATCGATTGTTTTGGTAGCCGTGGTACCTCTCAATACAT
>CAZQMG010000047.1:0-5570 GCA_964594375.1 uncultured Clostridia bacterium
ACTTCACCGTGACTGGCATCTTTTTCTTCGCCGATTCCATAATGGCAAGAATTATTTTAGTTACTGCAATACTTTCTTCTAGTGAAATGAGAACCTTTTCTTTGTAATATATTCTCTCGATAAAATCCCGGATGCTCTCATAGGCAAGACCGGTTGGCTTACCGTGGATTTTGGGTTTACATATAATATCGGGATGAGAGGATTCGTTTTCTAAAAATCTTTCCAGAAGTGTATTATGGGAAAAGTCCATATTAAACATACCCCTCTCACCCGTTATATTCAGTTTGTAATCATTGACATATGGATTTGTATTGGGCAGAATCCAGCTATTTTCCATAGTGGCAACAGCCCCATTTGAATATTCAAGTATTGTCTGATATAAATCCGGGACATCTATTCCTTTACTTTTCAGGATACCTTCATAATAGACAGAATATACTCTTTTGACCTTTGCTCCGATAATCCAGTTTAATACATCTACAGAATGACTGCCCAGAAACCACAAAATAGAAGATTTCTCTGCCCAGGAAAGCATCTCTGTTGGAACATAGATAATGTCATTAAGGCGAATGTATGCTGATACTATTTTTCCTATTTTACCGGCATCTATATCATCTTTTATTTTACAAATAGGGGGATTCCATCGATTATGAAAATCAACCATTAACTGAATGCTTTTACCTTTCAGGACATTCAATATTAATTCAAGGTCCTGGTAAGAGGTTGCCAGAGGTTTCTCGCATAGAATATGTTTATTCCTTCTTGCAGCAGCAACAATAGGTTCAGTATGAGCAAAATCAGGGGTAACAATAGCCACAGCATCACACTCTACATCCTCCAACATCTTTTCGTAATCAGCGAAATACCTTACATTGTACTTCTGAGCAAGTGCTTTAGCTTTCTCTTCCGATACATCACACACTGCAACAAATTCTGAAAGATGGTGACTTGAATATATTTCCGCATGAGCTTCACCCCATGTTCCTGCACCAATTAATACTATCTTTACTTTATGCATATTGTTTATCTCCAATAATTTTTTACTGTGTCTGCCTGAGTTTTAGTAGGATGCCTAATCCTTCTTCTATTTTTTGGGATAATTCTCCTCTTATCTTTCCTGACATCTCATTCCTCCCATGTACATTCATGGAAAATATTTAATGAACGCTGGAAGAAAAAAATATGGAGAAAAAGAGTGGACTAAGAATTCTATCTGAAGGGATAAAGCAATACTTTGACCGAGTTTCTTTCTTTAGCTCTCCTGAAACCTTCTTCCCATTTAGTTAAAGGGAGCTTATCAGTTACTAAGGAGCCAAGGTTGACCTTTCCCTTTCTCATCAATTCCAGTGCCTTAATCCAGGCGGAAGGCTTCTGAGTATGAGAACCAATCAATGTTATTTCTTTATCAAAAAGGATCTCGTCAAAGTCAAGGTTAATTGGCTGATGCACGATTCCAACTTGAATATATCTGCCCCTTTTTCTAACTAATTCTAGCCCTAAATGAACTGCTCTGGTAGCCCCGGAACACTCAAAAACCACATCTGCACCATAATCATCAGTTAATTTTTTAAGAAATTCACCTATATCTTTATTCTCTAGATTTATAGTCTCATCTGCGCCAAGTTTCTTAGCCAGTGCTAAGCGATAATCATCACCTCTAACTCCACAGACTATTACCGTCGCTCCTTCTGCCCTGGCAACTTGAGCAACCAATAAACCCAGAGGCCCAGGCCCTAAGACAACCACTATTTCATCTTTAAGAACTTTGGCCTGCTCCATAACAGCATGAGTAGCACAGGCTAATGGTTCACTAAGAGCACCAGAGGAAAAATCAACATTGGAAGGAAGTTTGTGGATACTCATTTGGCGAATAATAAAATATTCAGCAAAGGCACCATTAACTTTTGAGCCTAAGCCTCGACGATGAGAGCACAAATTATAATCCTTACTCTGGCAAAGTTTGCATTTTCCACAAATATAGGCAGTTGTCTCTGAAGTTACCCTATCCCCCACTTTAAGCTCTTTGACTTCCTCTCCAATCTCCACTATCTCTCCTGAAACCTCATGTCCAAGAACTACCGGAGGCTTAACCGCAGAATAACCATAAATGTCAGTTCCACAGATTCCGGCTGCCTTCACCATAACCTTTACCTGGTTCGGTCCCGGCACCGGTTCTGGAATATCCACT
Organism: uncultured Clostridia bacterium; assembly: GCA_964594375.1. Taxonomy (GTDB): domain Bacteria; phylum Aerophobota; class Aerophobia; order Aerophobales; family AE-B3A; genus AE-B3A. The sequence continues at coordinate 2,189 of CAZQMG010000047.1, forward strand.
AATTCAATCTTATCTTCTGTTAGTTTCACTACTGCTTTCATTTTTGGCATTTAGTTCATAATTTATTGGCAAAAAAGAATGAATAACGACCCCCTCACCTTAATCCTCTCCCCCAGGGGAGAGGAAGAGGAATGATAGATCACGTCTCATCTCTTCGGACTGTTTTTTCCTATACGCTAAACGCTATCCGCCATACGCTAATTAGGGTATTACAGCGATCTTTATTCCCTCTTGATTTACCAGCATATCCAATGCTCTGGGGAAATCATTCAAAGGAAACTCATCCGTTATTAAAGAGTCAGCATCTATTCTCCCCTGAGAAATCAGGTTTAAGGCTCTCTTTACATACTGAGGAGTATGATGGAAGATACCTTTTATAGTAATCTGTGAATAATGCAAAAGCTTAGTATTGATGGTTATTTTTGTTCCTGAGGGACAACCCCCAAAAAGGTTGGCTATTCCTCCTTTTCTCACCATCAAAATGGTTTTCTCCCATACCTCAGGAATTCCCGTTGCTTCTATAGCTACGTCTACTCCCCTACCTTTTTCGGTGAGCTTCCTCACTGGCCCAACCGCATCTTCTGCTTTAGAGATGTCTATCACCTCATCAGCTCCCAGTTTCTTAGCCAGGACCAATCTTTGTCTCTTAAGGTCAGTGGCGATGACCCTGGCCCCTTTGAGACGTGCCAATTGAACATACATCAATCCAATGGGCCCTAATCCATTGATGACAACTGTATCCCCTAAAGCTATATTAGAATTTTCTACTCCATGCACTACACAAGCCAGAGGTTCTACTAAGGCTGCCTTTTTATAAGAAAGACCGGAGGGGATTTCTAGCAAATTCTGGCTGGTAATTGGCCCCAGTACCTCCACATACTCAGCAAAGGCGCCGCTGAGCCTTAGCGTTATATTTTCACACATACTCTGTTGGCCTATTTTGCAATAATAACAGTGATTACAAGGAGCAGAGTTTGCCGCTACTACCCTCATCCCTTCCTGAAAATCCTTCACTTTACTACCCACTTTCACTATATCTCCAGCAAATTCATGGCCAAAAACAAAGGGAGGTGTAAAAAGCGGATGGCCTCGCAGATACATCTTGCGGTCAGTACCGCAGGTCAGAGCAGCTCTTACTCTCACCAACACCTCATCGCTTTTAATCTGAGGAATCTCTATATCTTCTAATCTCACATCCTTTATTCCATGAAATACAGCTGCTTTCAATCTATACTCCTCGACTTGTATATCGTATTGCGTATATTAATCCCCTCACCTTAATCCTCTCCCCTATAGGGAGAGGAAACTTTAATTCACCCCTTACCCAACTAGTTCTCTAACTGCCTCTGCTATATCATCCTCCTGAGGAACTGCCCCTTTCTCCAGTCCCGGCGAATAAGGAATGGGGATGTTACTACCGGCTAGTCTCCTTATAGGGACATCAAGATAATCAAAGGCATCGCTCTCCTCAATCTGGGAGAGAATTTCTGCTCCAAATCCCCCTCTTTTACAGGCCTCATGCACTATCAACAATCGATGGGTCTTCTTTACAGAATTGATTATAGCCTCTGAATCCAAGGGAACCAGAGTCCTCGGATCTATTATCTCTATGTTTATCCCTTCTTGCCCAAGCTTATCCGCAGCTTTCAATGCTCTTGGCACCATTATAGAGAAAGCTACCAGGGTAAGATCAGTCCCCTCTCTCTTCACTTCACTCTTCCCCAGGGGAACGAGATATTCTTTCTCAGGCACAATTCCTTTCCGAGAATAAAGAAGTTTATGTTCTACAAAGATAACGGGATTATTATCACGGATAGAGGATTTCAAAAGTCCTAGGGCATCGTAAGGGCAAGAAGGCATAACCACCTTCAATCCTGGTATATGACAGAGAAGGCCCTCTAAGGATTGGGAGTGTTGAGCAGCAGCTCCTGTTCCTGAGCCCCCTGGTGTTCTAAGGACCATAGGCACGTAGGCTTTTCCGCCATACATATAGTGGATCTTAGCTGCCTGATTAATCAATTGGTCCATACCTATAGTAATAAAGTCCATAAACATAATCTCTGCTACTGGTCTCATTCCTGTTAAAGCTGAGCCTAGAGCAGCTCCTACTATAACCGATTCAGAAAGAGGAGTGTCTTTGATTCTTCCCTGGCCAAACTCTTCTAAAAGACCCAGGCTAACCCCAAAAGCTCCTCCATAGACTGCTATATCCTCACCCATCATATATACATTCTCATCTCTCGCCATCTCTTCTCTTAAAGCTCGGCGAAGAGCTTCACGATAGGTCAGTTCAACAGTTGGCATCTTTCCCCCTCACCCTACCCCTCTCCCCCAAGGGGAGAGGAAATATACAACATTTCTTTCTGCTTTTTGGTTTTCACTATACGCTAAACGCTATCCGCTATACGCTGTCTTTAGTTAGCATAAACATCTTGCTCTAGAGTTTTCAGAGAAGGAAAAGGACTTTTTTGAGCAAAGTCCACTGCTTCTTGAATAGATAAATTAACCTCCCGCTCAATCTGCTCGATCGTCTCCCTCATCAGATACCCTCTATCCAGAAGATACTTTTTAAATCTTTCTATAGGACACCTCTTTTTCCATTCCATTACTTCTTTTTTTGTCCGATATCTTTCGGCATCACTGCGTGAATGACCCTTCCAACGATAACTATCGCAAACAAGAAGGCTCGGTCCTTTACCTCCTCTAGCTCGAGAAGCGGCTTCAATAACCTCCTCATATATTTTAAGAACATCATTCCCGTCCACCCTAACTCCCGGCATTCCATAGGAGGCAGCACGTAGAGAAAGGTCTTTGATCTTAAAAGCAATTTTAGTAGCGGTTGACATAGCATAGAGATTATTCTCACAAATGAAAACAACTGGTAAGTCCCAGACAGAGGCTAAGTTAAGGGATTCATGAAAAACTCCCTGATTGACAGCTCCATCTCCAAAAAAGCAAAGCACAACCCGCTTTAACTTCTTCATCTTAATAGTAATGCCTGCTCCACAGGCTATAGGTATACCTCCTCCTACTACCCCATTTGCTCCAAGATTCCCTGTTTCTACATCGGCAATATGCATAGAGCCGCCTTTACCCCGACAGTAACCGGTCTCCTTGCCTAAAAGTTCACTCATCATCTTGTTTAAATCGGCTCCCTTAGCGATACAGTGACCATGTCCTCGATGAGTTGAGGTTATGTAGTCCTCATTCTTAATAGCCCTGCACGCTCCCACTGCTATTGCTTCCTCTCCGATATATAAATGTCCCGTTCCATGAATCGTTCCTTGAGAGAGAAACTCAGCTACTTTCTCCTCAAATCTCCGTATGGTTAACATTTGCTTATACATCTGGACAAGGTCATTCTTATTAAGAATCATAATTA
>CAZQMG010000047.1:5670-8571 GCA_964594375.1 uncultured Clostridia bacterium
TCATCCTGGATTTTTCGTAAGTTCAGAAGAAAGGAGGAACTATCCAACTCAACATTATCATAGGTTATATATTCGCCCTGGGAGATGTTCTTCTTCATAGTACCTCCCTGGGCCAGTCCCAGAGGAAGAAGCTTTTCCTTCTTTGCTATACCGGCTTTCTCAATGGAACCATACACAGTATAGCCTCCTATCCCATCCAGTTCTTCACCGACTCGTAAATCCTTCTTAGCCATAGTAATTACCTCAGCGATCAACGATTCCTTTGCCTTAAGTGTAGGTTCACGATAGAGTATAGCGCGGGCTATGGAAATAGGGACTTCAATATTGGCCAGATGATAAGGACGGTAAAGTAAATAGTTTGGCCCGGAACCCATCATCAGATAGTCCAAATCTTTTTTTAAATGAGGATTATCTGTGCTTATCACCACAAAGACACCGGGAGCTATATCGCCCAGAGTATAATCTATCACACCATCTTGGCTTAATATCCCCCCTTTATCCCTCAAGGCAAAGACCGATGATAGTTCTTTAATGGAGCATTGAGGACCATGCATTCCTCTTATGTCGGGAACCAGACCTGTAGCATTAGCCAGAGCCGCCATCTCAATCATTGTTTTGCTCCCATCCACAAATTCAGTAAGCATCTTAGGATTCATATCCCTGGACAAGGCTATTTTCTTAAGACTCTCAGGAGTAGCTTCTCTATCTAAAGGATTATTTTTCCCCTTACCAGCAGCCACAACTTTAAATGCTAAACTTGTGGCAAAATCATATAATTCCTTAATTGCACCAGGCTCATCTCCTGCCCCTATTGTATAGATAACACCTGCAGTCCGGGCTAATCTTGCTAATAGAGGCCCCACCGTGACATCGGCTTCCAGGTTCATCATAATAATATCTTTCTTGTGATTTATAGCTTCAAAAGCAACCCTTGCTCCCACTTCCGGAACGCCGGTAGCTTCTACAATAACATCAATGAAGTGAAGAGAAGCGAGAGCCCTTGCTTCTCCAGTGACTACCCTTCTACCGCCTGCCAGAGCCTCATCACACTGAGAGAAATCTTCAGAAACAATAATCTCTTTTCTCTTTAACCCTATAGACTCAAAGACTAAGATAGCTTTCTCTATATCTATCTCTGCCAGAGCGACTACTTCCATCCCTTTTATCTGGGATATTAAATTCACCAGACCAGAACCCATCTGTCCGGTACCAACAACACCTATGCGGACTTCTCTGCCTTCTTTTTCTAAAATTCTTAACTTTTCTGGTAGATTAAGCACTTATTTTCCCCTTTTTTTATACCTAAAATATTCATTATTGGAAAATTTTAGTCAATGAACTATGAACCCATAACTACGGATTATTGACCACTTTAACCCTCAGATCCCAATCATCCCAGAGGTGTTGATAAAGACTCTGGTAGAGTCTATGTAATTGTTGATATTTCTGGTGATTCCCTGGATTCGGATAGTATTCTCTCTTAAGTTCTACCACTTTTCTTACAGCATCTTCTACACTACTGTAAATTCCTACCCCAACTCCGGCACTTATAGCCGCTCCCAGAGCACCCAACTCGGTTGCCTGAGGAGTTCTTATAACTTTCCCTGTTGCATCAGCAAAGATTTGACACCACAAATCACTCTTCGCTCCGCCTCCCGAAACAGCTATCTCTGAAATTTGAATGGGTATATTGGTAAAGCAGTCGAGCATGGCTAAAGCTACTCCCTCATAAATGGAACGAAGCAAATGCCAGCGACTATGCCTTAGACCAATACCAAAAAATTGAGCCTTTGCCGATGGTTTAACAAAAGGTGCTCTTTCCCCACCAGGGTTGATATAAGGATGATAAAGCAATCCTTCTGCTCCCAGAGGAACCCCTCTTACTTTTTTTTCTAATAACTCAAAAATACTTTCTCCTCTCTCTTTTGCCACTATTCTCTCTGAATCACAAAATTCCCTTATAAACCAGTCCAGGTTCGGTGTACCAGCCATACTGGGCATGGAGCGAATGAACCTACCAGGGAAGTAAGCTATGGTCATTCCTACGCCAGGAGGGTCTAGAATAAGCTTATTGCTGATAACAGCATGAAAAGAGGTAGTGCCAATAACGGAAAAAGCCTGTCCTGGCTCAATCACTCCCAAACCAACGGGAGTGGCAGCAACATCAATCATCCCAGAAATGACTGGCGTTCCCTTTTTCAAACCTGTTTCTTGAGAGGCTTTAGAGGTAACCTCACCAATAACTTCCATAGAAGAGACAATGCGAGGAAATAATTTTTGATAGGGTGATAACCCCAATAACTTAAACAGCTCATCTGAATAGGCTCTTTTCTGAATATCAGTAGGTGCCCGTGAGGCATCTGATTGGTCAGTAACTATACAATCGGTCAGTTTCAGCTTAATCCAGTCTTTGGCAAAAAGAAAATGCTCAGCCTGCTTCAGAGAATATGGCTCATTTTTCTCAAGCCATTTAATAACGGCAGCCGGCGTTCCGGCAAAGATAGCCGAACCAGTAATGGGAAATCCAGACGAATTAATACCTTCCTTTTCCCATCTGGTAACAATTTCAATTGCCCGACCATCCAACCAGAGGATAGCTTTTCTTACCGGCCTTAGATGCTTATCAATCAGCCTACAGCCATCTCCTTGGCCAGCCAGGCCTACAGCAGCAATATCCGAGGAAGCTAACTTGTACTTCTTAAGGGACCTTCCAATGGTCTCTCTTACCGCTTCCCATGTAGAATCCATATCCTGCTCAGCCCAGCCAGGTTTAACTATCTCGATTGATAGTCTCTTGCTTACGCAAGCCACCTCTTGGCCAGCAAGGTTAAAAACGATGGCTTTCACCATCGAGGTCCCCGCATCTATCCCTAAAAGAAACTTCTCAGACATCTATTAAGC
>CAZQMG010000047.1:8671-13458 GCA_964594375.1 uncultured Clostridia bacterium
ATTAAGCGCCTGGAGTCATAGTCACCTTAATGGCTCCGCCTTTCCTCTTTTCCGCTGTCTCTAAAGCTTCCCGCCATTTCTTTAGAGGAAAATTATGAGTGATTATCTTATCAGTTTTGACTAACCCCTCACTGAGGTACTTAATAGCCAGAGGATAGGTATGGAATGCCAGGTGTCCACCGATGATTTCTAATTCTTTTATATCACCGATTATACTAAAATCAATACAGACCTTCTCAGCAAATACGCCAAATTCCATTAACCTTCCCCGCCGGCGCAGCATCTCCACTGCTTGCTCCACAGCGGTTGAACTACCACTAGCCTCTAATACTACGTCGCAACCCAGACCATCAGTTAAATCCTTCACTTGCTTAACAACATCATCTTTTTCCGGATTAATAACCACGTCTGCCCCTAGTTCTTTGGCCAAGCTCAACCTATCTTCTAAAAGGTCTGACATAATGAGCATCTTTGGATTCTTTAGTTTAGCTACCTGGAGCATGAAAAGTCCAATGGCTCCTCCTCCGGCAATGACTACCGTATCACTAAACTGAATATTGGCTCTCTCCACTCCGTGGGCAGCACAGGAAAGGGGTTCTATAGCTACAGCTATCTCATAAGGCATATCCTCTGGTACCTTCCAGATTATAGAGCCCTGGGGATATTTCATATATTCCGCCCATCCACCATCGGGTCCGGAAATACCAAAAATTTTATGCACATCACACATATGGTATAATCCTAGCTGGCAGTAATGACACTTCCAACAGGGGACAATATTCTCGGCAATGGCTTTATCTCCTACCTCAAGACCGTACTTTTCCTTCGTTCCTTCTCCCAGTTCAACCACTTCACCAATAAATTCATGACCAGCAATTATAGGAACATGCTTGGCCACAATAGGGGGAACATAACCCTTCCCATGGAGAATCTTAGGGTCTACAGCACAAATCCCGCACCTTGCCACCTTCACCACCACCTCTTCTTTTCCTGCTTTAGGCTTCTCTACTTCCTGGTAACGAAAATCTTCCTTACCGTAAATGACTACTGCTTTCATTTATTGGACCCCCTTTCACTCTTTGCTTCTGTACAGTTTTAGTCCCTCCTCAGCCATGACGTCAGCACTGGGAGCAAGCTGTCGCCAGATAGCCGTCATGCGGGCAACTTCCTCGACAGCCGGAACAAAGGATTCCACAACCGCCCACCTATCGTAGTTAAGCTCCCTTAAGGCTCTAAAAACGTCATCCCAGGGTATGTGTCCGGTGCCGGGAATTCCTCTGTTATTTTCGCAAAGATGCACATGGTACAGGTACTCTCCTGCCGTCTTTATGGCTCCGTAGAAACTCTCCTCTTCGATATTCATGTGAAATGTATCTGCATGTATCCTGATATTGGAATGATTAATTTCTTCTACCATCTTTCTGGTGTCCTCGATAGTATTCAGAAAATAGGTTTCGAATCTGTTAACTGGCTCCAGGGCTAATACGACGTCTTTTCCTTCTGCATATTCAGCCACCTTGAGCAGACATTCTTTGCTATAGTTCCATTCATCCTCAGTTCTCATCTTGCCGGTGAATTCACCCCAGGCAGCATAGATAACGCCTGAAATAACATCGCTGCCCAACTCACAAGCAACATCAACCCCCTCTTTCAGGAATGCCACTCCCGCATTCCTTGCTCCCTTGTCAGGGCTGATTAGGTTTTGTTCTTTGCCCAGGCCAACCGAAAGCGTACATTCCATCCCGGTCTCATTCATCTTTTCCTTGATTTTTTCCATGGGCAAGCTTTCCGGGTGATTGAGGAATATCTCAAGGCCGTCAAAGCCCATCCTCTTCAACCTATCAAATAACCCCAGGTCCTTCTCTGTAAAAGTAGCCGTCCACATCATCGAATGTGCTGCGTATTTCATAGTCCTCCCTCCTGATATAATTAATTCATCCTACAATGTAAACCAATCTATCTATTTTTCAGGCAAAGTCAAGCTACGACTGACATTACCTTGCCTTCTCCAGACCTATAATTGAGGTTGCTGTTTCTTCATCGGTAATAAGAACTTTTATGAACTTACCGTGCAGGGCACCAAGGATAGCCTCTGTCTTGTCTTTTCCACCAGCCACTCCAATGACATTCTTCATCTTCCTGAGCTCTTCAATGGGAAAAGCAACAATCCTTTTATGCAGGTCGCAGTCTGCTATATTTCCCTCTATATCAAAAAATTGACCTACAATATTGCCTACAGCTCCTTTTCGATGCAATATTTCTACATCAGCCAAGCTAATATACCCTGTACTAATCAAAGTGGTCTCGGCACTCATCTCCCCTACACCTACCAGGGAATAATTGGCCAATTTTGCCATCTGGAGAGCCTGTTTTACGGTCAGGTCAGACCTAAAGGACCTACACAGTTTCTCTGAGGCAGCAATGGCAGGAGCATGAATGTAATAACATTCTCCTTTAAAAAGGGAGGATAATTTTGCTCCTACATCGTAGGGATTTAGATAAAAGGAAGTGGTTAGACCTCCATTTAAGGTAACTATCTTCAGCCTTTTAATGTTGTTAGGTCTGATAAATTTTGCTACCTCATAGACTGTCCTTCCCCATCCTACAGCGAATAAATGACCACTCTTCAAACGTCTTTCTAGATATTGAGCTGCTGCTTTGCCCAGGGTATCTCTAATCTTCTCACATTGACCAATAGGAACTACCATAGCATCCTCGAGCTTAAAAACTGATTTAAGCTCTTGTTCTATATCCAAGCAATTATTCAAAGGACTTATAATGTGGAAATGAACAATTCCCTCATCTTTTGCTTTTTGTAACAGGCGCACTACTTTTGACCTTGATAGATTCAGCCTCTTAGCTATCTCGTCCTGAGTCATATTTTCTTTGTAGTAGAGCCAGGCCATTCTGGCGAGAAGATCAGCTTCTGTGGGATTCTTAAGCATTATTTGTCTTCCTTTGCGTCCGAATTCCGATACTGTAGGCTATAAACATTTATTCATTGAGGAAACTATTGTTTATATTATAGTAAAAATAAAATTGTCGTCAAGTTTTTCTCAATTGATTTTTTAAAAGAGGCAAAGAAATATGGTTTTTCTTATCAGGAAAGAAGGAGCTGGCGTGATATCAAAACCTTGGGCCTGATGCTCAAAAGACAAAAATTACCTTATTGAATTTTTCTCTTTGTCCAGCTATTTTTTTAAATACTGTGGCTATATCTTCAATCTTAAAACGGTGAGTAATTAGAGACTTCACATCCAGGCGGTGAGCCTCAATAAAATAAAGAGAGGTCTGCCAGCTATTAAGAGGAATAGGTTTTGTATCTGTATCATAGACCCCATAAATGGTTAACTCATGACGAAGAATAGCCAATACTGTTTCCTGGGGGAGAGTGACATCTTCCTCCACCAAACCTACAATCACTACCTTCCCAAGTTTTCGGGCCATTCTCATGGACTGCTCGAAAGTTATTTTTGAGCCGGCGCTATCGAACACTAAATCAACCCCTCGCCTTTTAGTTTCTCTCATCACTAACTCTACCGAATCCTTATTTTTAGCATTAATACAATCAGTCATTCCCATTTTTCTGGCAATCTCAAGTTTTTCCTCAGCAATGTCTATAGCAAAAACCCTTCTTGCTCCCAGAATCTTCACCCACTGAGCAATTAGTAATCCAATAGGTCCACAACCAAGCACGGCCACTACGTCTCCAGGCAAAATCCCTGCTCGCTTAATACTATGTAAAGCTATGGCTGAAGGCTCTAGAATAGAGGCTGACTCATAATCAACATTGTCAGGTAATTTAAGGAGATTTTCAGGGGAGACTTTTATATATTCGGCAAAACAACCATCTGTTCGGGTACCCATTCTAATGAAATTATCACAAAGAGAGTATTCTCCTGAACGACAAAAGTCACATTTTCCGCAGGATATAACCGGCATAATAGCCACTCTATCTTTCACTTTCACGGAAGTAACATTCCTTCCTACCTCAATCACCTCACCGGCACATTCATGCCCTAAGACCCTGAAGTTATAAGGCGAGACCCCTCTTGAAAAACGAAGTATGTCTGAGCCACATATTCCCACTGCTTTGATGGCAACCAGTACCTCCCTGGAATTTATCTCAGGGACAGGGATTGATTCGCAACGAATATTGCCTGCTTTATGTAGTATCCCTGCTTTCATAGTTCGGCTCAATTCCATTCTCCTTCCCAGATAGAACAGAATGGCTAAGAAGTCTCGAAATCCTCTGGTTTTAAATCTCTCAACCTTTTCTTAAAATCTTCGACCTCTTCATCGCCAATAGGCTTCGTCTCAACAACAGATTTACTGCCCACAGCTACTTTATCTAGTACGGCTTCATCTATGAATATAGGAACCTTGAGCCTGAGAGCTAAAGCGATAGCATCGCTGGGGCGGGAATCAACCTGTAAATTCTCTCCGTTTCTTCGCATAATAATACGAGCATAAAACGTATTATTTACAAGGTCGCTAATAACTACTTTATCTACTTCACCATGCAGCTTCTCAATTAACAACTTTGCTAAATCATGTGTCAGAGGTCGGGGTGGCTTTACATTCTCCAGGGCCAGGGCAATAGCCTGAGCCTCAAATAAACCAACCCATATGGGAAGGGTTTTTTCTCCTCTTTTTTCCTTCAAAACAATAACCGGCATCTTTGTATTCATATCTATAGCTACTTTTACTACCTTTACTTCTACCATTTTCTCACCCCCTCAAGAGTGCCTCAAAATAATTCGTCCGTATCGATATTCTCATATCTT
>CAZQMG010000048.1:0-10287 GCA_964594375.1 uncultured Clostridia bacterium
AATCGAGGCTTTCTCGGGCACGGGAAAGTCTGCGTCAGACACTTACGCCCTATTTAGAGGAATCTTGAAATATAGTAATTTACATGCTTGCCGAAGGACATTCCTCGAAATTCGTTGCTCGTTGCTTGTCGCTAGTCGCTTGCATTCCCTCTTTGCGAGGGGAAAAGAAAGAAGTGCTTGAATCGTATTCCGTCAATAGTGTTCCTTTGTAGATTTTAAGGTTTTTTCTTACGAGCAACTAGCAACGAGCAACTAGCAACGATATACAGTGAGGGAAGGAATTGTCCTGAGGTATTTTTGGATTAGGGAGGAAAAGATGGTTTGCAAAAAGACAAGTAAAGAGCTTTCTTCTTACCTGGATAATGAGGTGAGTTTGAATAAAAGAGTGAAGATAGAAAAGCATCTCAAAGGATGCACTAATTGCTCTTATCGACTTGAGCAACTTAAGAAAATCCATACCTTGACGCAGAAAGCTCTTGGCAGGGAACCCAAAGAAGGATTTTATGAACGCCTGTCTCCTCGACTTGAGGAAGGTGAAAAGAGGATAGGATTAAAGGAAAAATTATTTGAATGGAGATATAATTGGCGATTATCTCTATCACCTGTGGGGAAGATGGCTGTTACTATAAGTATTATAGCGATTATTTCTCTTTCTCTTTTGTATATCTGGCGTTCTGTTTCTTTGCCTGAGATTAACATTGAAGTTTTTCAACAGGAATACGTACGTTATAATGGAATGAGTTCCTTTGCCGAAGAGCTAGCTTTACCTGTAATCCTGGAGATAAAATGAGGAAGTCAAACATATTCTTGCCAGCTGGTAGAATTTTGAGGTGTATCTTTGTAGGTCTCTTTTTTCTATTGAATTTAATGGTAGTACCGTCTCTGGCTATGGAACCGGAGAAGACCTTAAGTCTCTCACTGGAAGCCCAGTTTCAGGTTAATGCTGAGGGTACTAAGGAAACACAAGTATATCGCCAGGAAGGGAGCTATATTATCAGGGCAAAAATTATTTATCGGAAACCAGATTTTAGTTATATATTATATCTTGCTCCTCCCATGATCAAGGGTAGGAGGATTCTTGATAATGGCAAGTTGCGTATAGAATATATTCCAGGGATGAGTAATTCTAAATATTCTTCTTCTTTGAACTCTTCTCTGGCTAGAAAGAGAAGAGAGAAAAGCCTGAATTTAATATTGGCTAACTATACTATTTCTCAGTTACCTGATGAGTATATAGCCGGTCGGGAGGTATATGTGATTTCCCTAATTCTTCAATATTCGGGTAGCCCTGGATTGAAAACATGGATAGATAAGGAGACCTTCCTTCCCCTTAAACAGGAAACATATAACTCAGAAGGAAAATTGACTTTTTCTTCTCAGTTTACTGAAATCCATTTCGGGAAAAAAATCTCTGAGGAAGAACTCAATGACATACCCAAATCAGTGAAAGATAGGAGGTTTCTCCCTCCACATCAGGTCATTAGTGATATTGAGGAATTGAAGGAAATAAGTAGATTTTCCTTATCTTTTCCCAAGTATCTACCATCAGGGTATAGTTTTCAGGAGGGCGTTTTGCTTAATGGTGGACAAAGAGTAGCTCTGACTTATACTAATGGGCTGGAGACAATCGTCCTTTTTCAAAGTCCGCCGATAACTGTCAAAACTGAAGATAATCGCCAGATACCTTTTGGGGGAGTATTATCAAAGATGGGAGTAAAGACTAAGTTCTGGACTGACAAAGGAAAGACCTTTGTTTTAATAGCTGATATATGTGAAGAGGAGTTTAATAAAATAAAAGAATCCATAGAATGAGATTCTCAAAAAAGAAACAGCAGCGGAAAGAAAGAGGAGCAAAAGAGTAAAATCAAAATAGAGGAGAATGAAAGATGAAAGCAAAATTTGCAAAGGGTGTAGTTGTATTGATAACAGGGATAATCTTGTTAGGCTCTGCATTTTCAGTCGCTTACGCAGAAGAAGAGAAAGCAGTTTTGAGCATCAATGAGGTACTGGAAGAGGCCTGGCAGAATAATCTTAACCTTCAAGAAGCTTCCCTTACCTTGAATAATGCCCGAATCAGTTATGAGAAGGCCAAGGCAAATGTTCTTCAGAGTGAATCAAAGATTGATGAGAAACAGGCTGAGCTTAATTGGCAGCAGGCACAACACACTTTTCAGAAAAGTAAAGATGAGGCAGGAACAGAGGTTATTTCCTTGTACAACAACTTTAAATATTTACTCTCTCTTGTTCCTTTAAGGCAAGAAAAAGTAAAGTTAGCGCAAAATAGCTTAGATAGAGTTAAAGAGAAGGTTAAAGCCGGCACAGCGGGAGAGCTAGAGGAGTTAGCAGCAGAGATTAGCCTGAAGACTGCTCGACAACAGCTCGAGAGCGCTGAACAACAATTAGATATAGCTAGAGAGAGTCTGTCTTCGGCAACTGGTATAGCGAATATAGTCGAGTTTAACCTGGTTTCTGAATTGGAAAAAGGTGTCATAGAAGACTCCCTGGATGTCTATATAACTGCTGCTTTACAAAAAAGAGAGGAAATAGAATTTGCCAGAAAAGATATAGAGATTGCCGGTGACCGATTGGAACAGCTAAAGATAACAGACTCTCCCTGGCTAGATATAGATAAAGCCAACAACGACCTTAAGTTACTTGAAATAACTCTTAAATTATTGGGGGAGTCAATAAAAAGTGAGCTGCGGCAGAGATATCAGCAGGTAGAATCTTTGAGTAGTCAGCTTGGGCTTCTTAATCTTGGATTAGATCAAGCCAGGAGGAACCTGGATAATGCTGATAAACAATTCCAGGCAGGATTAATAACCAGAGATGAATTGTCTTCCAAGCAAGTGGACTTCAAGGAAGCTTATCTAGAATTACAAAAGAGCAAAGGAAGCGGGTATGTCGCCTATTTGAATTTACAAGTTAGTGCGGGAGAAAGACTAGATTTAGGCGGGAAAAATGAAGACTAGCAAGAGGGGGGTGTTCTTTCTCTTTACTGTCTTGTTCACCCCTCTTTTTATAGGGCAGGCCGGGTTTTCTAATTCTATTACCCTGGAAGATGCTGCCAAAATGGCTCTGGCAAATAATGAGCAAGTTTTGAGTGTGCAAGCTTCTCTGGAGATAGCCAGGTTAAGTCTAAAACGGGCGGAGAAGCTTTTCGCTACCCCTTATATAAATCTTAATGTTCAACCCTGGCAGGGAAAGTATGATATTGAAAGAGAGACTTATCAAAGGCCAAGCGAATTTATGATGTCCGGGACAATCAAATTCTCTCAGGGGACCGATATTGGCCTTAACTACCAGGGAGCATATGACTACGAGGAGGGAGGTTATGATGATTTCTATACTCTGGAACTGCATCAGAGCCTCTTCCAGGACCAGAGTCTTACTCCTTCTGCTCTGGAGCTTTATAATGCCCGCATGGCTACAGAAAGAGCTTATCTTGCTCTGGAAGACATAGAAAAAGAGATTATTCTATCTACGGTGAGGAATTTTTATCAGCTTCGGGAGATAGGTAATTCTCTGAGTTTAAGCAAAGAAAGAATAGCTGTGAGCCAGGAAGAATTGGAAGAAACTACCGAAAAGAAGGATTCCGGGCTGGCTGGAGAGTTAGACGTGCTCAAGGCGAAAATTGAGCTGGCAGAAAATACTGAACAACTGAATGAATTAGAAAATCAGTTAGCACTGGCTAAGGATCAATTTTATCATTCTATTGGTGTAGAAAAAGATACTCTCCTTATTCTTTCGCTTCCTCAAGAGAAAAAAGTGAGAAAAAAAGCAGAAGAGCTGCTGGTTAAGGAAATCAACCGGGGGGTTATTTTAAGTCAGAGTGAACTCAAACAAGCACAGTGGACAATTGATGAAAAGCGTCTCCAGCTTAGCAGAAAAGAAGAGGAACTGTCTTCTGATTGGTTACTGACGGTGGGTTATACTTCGGAAAAGGCAACTTTGGAGGGGATTACTCCTGCCCAAGGGCAGATAAAGATAGGGGTAACCTACAATCTTTTTGATGGAGGTCGAGCTAAATTATCAGTACAAACAGCTCAAATGGAGCTGGAGAAGGCTGAGAGAAATCTTGAGAATCTAAAAAAGACAGCTCAATTTAGTCTCTTTTCTGAGAAAAATGCCTTGAGAGAAGCTCTATCTCAATTTAATTTGTGGAAGTTAAAGAAAGATGAGATAAAATTAAAAGGCGAGTTAGCCCAAGAGCAATTTGCCCTGGGCATTATCAGCAGCCAGGAGTTAAAGGAGTTTCAATTGCAGGCAGTGCAAGTGGAGAATAGTTATCAGTCAGCTTTGCATGAGCTTTTGACTTCCTATTTTTCTTATAAGTTATCCTTGGGTATGAATATAGATTTTGATGAGGTGATAGGTAAATGAAAAAAAGGAAAAAGATAGTTATTTGGGTAGTGGTAATAGCTGTAGCTGCAGCAGGGGTTTATTATGTATATGGAAAGTTTTTTTCTTCCAAGGAGGAGACACAATCTTTTTCTCTTTCTCCAGAAAATATCATAACAGTGGAAGGTGGAGATGTCATCAGGACGGTTGATGCTTTTGGACAGGTTAGGCCAAACAGAGAGTCTTTCTTAGTTTTTGCCAGCAGTGGCATGCTGGAGAAAATCGAGGTGAAAGAAGGGGAGGAAGTTGAGGAGGGTAAGGTCCTGGCCCGCTTAAAGAACGCACAACAAAAGAGTCAGCTTCTGCAGGCAGAAAATGCCTATAAAATAGCAAAAGTGGATGCTTCTTCCAGCGAACTTAAGGAAAGAGAGCTTGATTATGAGGCAGCCTTAGAAAGTTATGAGAAGACTTTTATCACAGCTCCTTTCTTCGGGGAGGTGGCAGAGATTCTTGCCTATGAAGGAGATTCGGTTTCTGGCTCTACCCAGATAATCTATCTGGTCAATTGGGACAAAATCTATGTTGATGTAAATATCGATGAGGTAGATATCAAGGAGATTTCTATAGGACAAAAAGCCGAGATAATTTTTGATGCCTACCCTGAGCTAAAACTACCCGCCCTGGTAGATGGTATATCTCCTTTGGCAAAGGAGATGGGTGGAATCATCGTAGTAGAGGTAACTTTACAGCTTACCCAGAGCGATCCTCGTATTATGTCCGGCTTTTCCGCTGAAGTAGAAATCACGGTGGAAGAGGTTCATAATGTGGTACGAGTTCCCACTGAAGCGGTGGCGGAAAGAGAAGGAATGCATTTTGTTCTGCTGATGAACGAAAATGAACCGCAGATGACCATGGTGAGAGTAGGAAAGAGCAATGACGAATATATCGAGGTGCTATCTGGCTTAAAGGAGAATGATAGAATCGCAGCCAATGCCTATCAAATACTTGAACAATTCCAACAAGAGACAGGAGGTGCCCAACAAAGAGGAGGAATGTTTCCTGGCATGCCAGGAGGAGGAACGATGCGTCTGGCGCCTCATTAAGAAAATGAAAAAACCATTTATTCAAGCTAACGATATCTGGAAAATATATTATATGGGAGAAGTAGAGGTTCCTGCTATAAGAGGAATCAGCCTGGAGATTGAAAAGGGGGAATTCATTGCCATTATCGGTCCCTCTGGCTCAGGTAAATCAACCTTGATGCATATCCTGGGCTGCCTGGACAAGCCAACAAAGGGTATTTTCTATTTAGATGAAGAGGATATTCTGAAGACTTCAGAGAATCGTCTGGCTGCTATCAGAAATAATAAAATTGGTTTCGTTTTTCAGCAGTTTAACCTTTTAGCCAGAAGGAGTGCTCTGGAGAATGTGGAGACTCCCTGCCTTTATGCTGGCAAAAGTAGAAGGGAGCGGATAAGAAGGGCCAGAGAATCTCTAGCCAAGGTAGGATTGGAGGAAAAACGCTTTTCTCATCACCCTAATCAGTTATCAGGCGGACAGAGACAGAGGGTAGCCATTGCTCGGGCCTTAATCAACGATCCCGACATTATCTTTGCCGATGAACCGACGGGTGCTCTCGATACCAGGAGCGGTGATGAAATACTAGAAATATTTCGACAACTAAATAAAGAAGGCAGAACCCTTATCTTAGTGACCCACGAGAGATATGTAGCTCAATATGCTCAGCGTATCATTCACGTCAAAGATGGCAAAATAGATTCCGAGGAGCTTACAACACAATGATTGCTTCTGAACTGGCCAAAGTTGCCCTGCAAAACTTAATGATCAACAAACTGCGTTCTTTTCTTTCTATGCTGGGAATCATTATTGGAGTAACGGCAGTAATCGCCATAATCTCCATCGGGCAAGGAGCTACTGAGATGATTCAGGAAACTATCTCCTCTCTTGGCTCGGAATTGATTACTATTTCACCCGGTTACAGAGGAGGTTGGGGAGGAAGGGCAGCTCGGACGGCCGGCGGTATTTTTACTCTTGAACTGGGTGAGGAGCTAAAAAAGAAATCTCCCAATGTGGCGCAGCTGGTTCCCTCCATTCAGTCGGGAGGTCTTTTGAAATACGGGGAGAATAACTATCAGGCCAGTATCGTTGCCACTGCTTCTGGCTATGAGAATATATTCAATCATACAATAGCTGAGGGTAGGTTTCTTATAGCAGAAGACGTGGATAACTACAGGAAAGTAGTTGTTTTGGGCTCTAATGTGGCCAGGGAATTATTTGGCAATCAAAATCCTTTGGGCAAGAAAATAATTATCCAGATGGGACAGGGTAGGTTTATTTTTGAAGTAGTTGGTGTCCTGGAAAGTAAAGGCCAGGTGATGTTTTTTAACTTTGATAATCAGGTCTATATTCCCGTTACTACGATGATGAAGAGAATGACCGGCAGTAAATATGTGAACTCCTATTCGGCGCAAGCAACCGATTCAGAGGAGGCTATTAAACAAGTGGAATTCTTGCTGGCCAAAAAATTAGAAGACCCGGATCTTTATAATGTAACGAGTCAAGAGGAGATTCTAGAGACAATTCAACAGGTGAGTTCCACCATGATTCTTATGCTAGCTGGAATAGCTGGCATTTCTCTTCTGGTAGGAGGCATTGGTATTATGAATATTATGCTGGTTTCAGTAACAGAAAGAACAAGAGAGATAGGTATTAGAAAAGCTCTGGGAGCAAAGAAAAAGGATATTTTGATTCAGTTTCTTATCGAAGCTTTGGTAATGAGTATGGTGGGAGGAGCAGTTGGTCTTGTTCTGGGATGGGCGGTTTCGGTTCTCGTTTCCCGCTATGGCGGCTGGGCACCTACCTTATCCGTATTTTCTGTTGTTGTAGGTATTGGCTTTTCCTCAGCCGTAGGGCTTGTCTTTGGTATTTATCCAGCAATGAAAGCAGCGAAGTTAAACCCAGTAGAAGCACTGAGATATGAGTAAATAGTTCATTGTTCATAGTTCATTGTTGATTGACAAAAAGAATCTGAGTTCTGATGTTCGCCCCTCACCCCTTCCCTCTCCCCTGTGGGGAGAGGATTAAGGAGAGGGGAGACAAAAAACGAGTATCCAGTATCGAACATCGAGGAGTTGTTGATGCCTGAGTTGCCAGAGGTAGAGACAATAAGAAAAGGTTTAGAGAAAAAAGTAAGAGGAAAAAGGGTAAACAAGGTAATTATAAAAAGTGAAAAGTCCATAAGAGTACCTTCCTCTCCAGACGAATTTATTAGAAAGATAGAAGGAAGGAGATTGAGCGAAATCAGGCGAAGAGGAAAATATTTGATTCTGGAGTTGGACTGCAAGGATAGCCTGATTATTCATTTAAAAATGACCGGTCGGTTTATCTATTCATCAGAAGGGGAAGAGCTAGCCTATGCCCGGGTGATTTTTATCTTTCCAGATAAGACTCAGCTTAATTTTACTGACATGCGAGGATTTGGAGGATTATGGCTAATACCTGATGAAGAGTTCACGAATCTTCCTTTCCTGAAGAGCCTGGGCCCGGAACCTCTAGAGAATGATTTTACCCTGGCTAGATTCAGAGGGCTTTTAAAAGGAAAGAAAGGTAAGATCAAATCTCTCTTAATGGAGCAGACATTTATTGCCGGAATTGGCAATATCTATTCTCAGGAGGCACTCTTCTTGAGCAGTATTCATCCTGAGAGAAATGCGTCTATGCTTATTGACAGGGAAATTGAGAGTTTATATAATAATCTGTTGGCTGTTTTACGGGAAGCTCTCTCTTATCGAGGTAGTTCAATAGATGCCTATGTTGACCTAAACGGAAAAAAAGGGAGTTATGAATCCCATCTAAGGGTTTATGGACGCCAGAAGAAAAACTGCCCTCGATGTGGAGCAGTTATAAGAAAAATCAAAGTAAGCGGGAGAGGAACCTGTTTTTGTCCTGTTTGCCAAAAATAAAAAAAGAATGTATTTGTAGCACATTAAGAGGTAATTTTGTCTAAGAACACGAAAAAGAGGACAATTTTAGAAAAAATGAACATGTAGAGAGGAGGTTTTCCTATGTTTGAAAGGTTATCAGCTTCAAAGATGTTTCGATTTCCCTTTGTTTTCTGGATGGTTCTTCTAGGAGGGTTAATAGCGGTGGGGATTGGCCTGGTCTCAATGGGCTATCCTGTTCCAGCAACTGAACTTAAAGAGCTGGAGGGAGTTTTTTATAAAGAGAGCGAGGAACCTCATTCTATTGCTCCTGACAGCCTGGAGGGGATGATTGTTAATACAGTAGAGTTAGTGAGTCCAGCGGTAGTAAGCATCAGTACGGAAAGAACAGTGGCAAGTTTTCGGCCCAGTCAGGAACGTTCTTACGGAGATCCGTTCGAGAATTTTGATGAGTTCTTTCGACGTTTCTTCCGGTCTCCCGAACCGCGCAGAGAATTCAAACAGAAAGGTCTCGGTTCCGGTATGCTCATACATGAAAATGGTTATATTCTGACCAGTCAGCATGTGATTCATCAGGTAGATGAGGGTAGCATCCGGGTTACTCTTTCTGATGGGCGTACCTTGAAGGCAGAAATTGTGGAAACAGATATAGAATCAGACATAGCTTTACTCAAAGTTCCCGGAGATAACCTTCCCGTAGTCACCCTGGGTGATTCAGACAACCTGAAAGTGGGACAATGGGCTATTGCTATAGGTAATCCTTTTGGTTATGCTCTTTCAGAGCTTAACCAAAGATATGAGCCTACAGTAACTGTGGGGGTAATAAGCGCTAGAGAAAGAGCTATGCAGATAGGAGGGGCAGGCGCAGAGGTGAGAGTTTATACTGATTTAATTCAAACAGATGCCTCTATCAATCCAGGTAATAGTGGCGGACCCCTGGTAAACATCTATGGAGAAGTTCTTGGAATCAATTCCGCCATTCTTAGTCCCTCTGGTGTGGGTTCGATAGGAATTGGCTTCGCTGTACCAATAAACAAAGCCAAGAGAATATTGGATAGTCTGGCCAAATACGGAAAGATAGAATGGCCCTGGATAGGAATTTATATGCAACCAGAACTTACTGAAGATTTAGCCAAAAGATTTGGAGTAGAAAGGGGAGTTCTGGTGACAGAGGTAGTAAAGTCAAGTCCAGCAGAAAAAGCTGGAGTTAAAGCTGGAGATGTTATTCAAAAAGTGAATGAAAAAGATGTTAACTCTCCTCTGGATTTGAAAAATGAAATCCTGAAATTAGAAATTGGCGAGGAGATAGTCCTGACTCTAGTTAGAGAGAGAGAAGAGATTACTATTACTCTTACTGCAGGCAAAATACCGGAGGAGATTGCCCGAGCGGAAGAAGAAGTAAAAGAAGAAGAAGAGACAGAAAAGGAGATAAAAGAAGCTCTGGATAAGGCTCCGGAAGAAGCGCTTCTAGGGATAAAAGTCCAGCCTATTACTTCAGAATTAAGAAAGAAGTATAATCTGGCCGAAGATGAACAGGGAGTAGTAGTCACCCAGGTAACCCCTGCCGGCCCAGCTATGCAGGCAGGAATTGAGCCAGGAGCCGTAATTAAAGAGGTGGACCGAAAAATAATCACTAATATAGATGATTTTGAGGAAGCTATGCAAGAGATAGAACCAGGAAAAACGATTTATCTCCGAGTGCGTCAAGGGTTCTGGTTTCTGTATGTCCCTGTAGATACTAATAAGTAAGCTTTAATAGCGAATAGCGGGTAGCGTTTAGCGTATAGAAAAACACTTACGATTCACTATGAAGGTTCAATATTCAAGGTTGAACTCGGTGGTTTAAAGTGCTCTTAACAAGTCAGTGGACTATGAGCAGGGGACTACGAAGGGGCGCGTAATACGTATATTTTTGTACTTTTTGTCTTCACTATACGCTATCCGCTATATGCTAAACGCTATAAAGGAAGGAGAAAGGAATGGC
>CAZQMG010000048.1:10387-13394 GCA_964594375.1 uncultured Clostridia bacterium
ACTATACGCTATCCGCTATATGCTAAACGCTATAAAGGAAGGAGAAAGGAATGGCACAGGTTTTTGGTAAAGATTATAGTAAAAAGGAACTAATGCGGCTCATTGGCGATGTTTCTCAGGTAGCAGGAATGAAGAAGTATGAACTCCTGGATGGAAAGGGTAGGGGAGTGAGAGCGGTGGATATCTGGACAGGAACAGGATTTTGCTTTACAGTTATTCTGGATAGAGGGATGGATATTTCTCAGGCATCACATTGCGGAAAATCGCTCTGCTGGAGGTCTTCTATTGGTGAGGTTCACCCTCACTTTTTTGAACCTGAAGGAATGGGATGGCTGCGAAGTTTCCTGGGAGGATTGCTTACTACCTGTGGATTAACTTATTGTGGAGCTCCTTGTGAGGATGAGGGAGAAAAGTTAGGCCTTCATGGAAGGGTTTCTCATACTCCGGCAGAAGAGGTCTCTATTGAAAAAAAATGGGAAGGGGATGATTATGAGCTTTCTGTAAGTGGACTTTTGCGGGAGAGTGTAGTCTTTGGCGAGAACATTGTTTTAACAAGAAAGATTCGTACCCGCCTGGGTGAGTCTCGTCTCTGGATCTATGATGTAGTAGAAAATGAAGGTTATGAGAGAACTCCTTTTATGATTCTTTATCATATAAATGGGGGATTTCCTGTAGTATCCGAAAAAAGCAGATTAATTTCACCTACCCTGGAAGCTGTGCCTCGAGATGAGGAAGCGGAAAAAGGAAAAGAGGATTACGACAGATTTACTTCTCCCATTCCTGGATTCAAGGAAAAGTGCTACTATCACAAGATGAAGGAGGATGAAGCAGGACTGGTTCATTGTGCTTTAATCAATGAAAATCTTCAAGGAGACGGTTTCGGTTTTTATGTTAAGTACAGAAAAGAACAACTACCTCGATTCATTGAATGGAAAATGATGGGGGAAGGCACCTATGTGGTAGGGATGGAGCCGGCTAATTGTTTGGTAGAGGGAAGAGATAAATTGAGAAAAAAGGGGATTCTGGAATTTTTGGAGCCAGGGGAGAAAAAGGAATTTGAGCTGGAGATAGGAGTATTAAGCGGAAAAGAGGCAATTGATAGATTCAAGGCAGAAGTCAAAGCAATCTAGCCAAATTCCATAAGTTGGATGGCTATTCCGAAGTATATCAATAGAGATGATATATCTACCACAGTAGTGATTAAAGGTCCAGACACAACCGCCGGGTCAAAACCTAACTTTTCGCAAATAATGGGAAGAATTGCCCCCAGACAAGTAGCTACTGTTACAGTAGCTATCATACTCAGTCCTACAGTTATCCCCAGAAGAGAGCTTTTTTGTAGAATTAGTGCCCTTAAGAGAGCCAGTATTCCCAGGGCTGTTCCTACCATTATGCCAATAAGAAACTCTTTTTTTACTACTCTCCATATATCTCCCAGTTTTACTTCACCTATAGCCAGTCCTCTCACTACCACTGACGCTGCCTGAGTTCCGGCATTTCCTCCCGAACCCATTAAGAGGGGAATAAAGAAGGCTAACGACACCACATTTTTGAGAGCAAAAGAAAACTCCTCCATTATAGTACCAGAAATAAAACCTGTTACCACTAAAATCAAAAGCCAGATTATTCGATGTTTAGCCAGAGTAAGTGGAGTGCTGGACATGTAGTTATCTATGTGCTTTCCTGCTGCTCCAAACTTATACATATCCTCGGTGTCTTCTTCTCTAATAACGTCAATTAAGTCATCTACAGTGATAATACCTTTGATCTTTCCTTCCCTGTCTATTACAGGCAGAGCTAGGAAATCATAGCGGGCAATTCTTTTGGCTACTTGTTCCTGGTCCATATCAATGGGAATAGCAATAAGTTTTGTATGTATAATCTCATCTATTTCTCTCTCTGGCTGAGCTATGATGAGATCTTTTAGAGAAACCACACCTAATAATTTATCGGTTCTATCTACTACATATATGTAGTAGATCATCTCCAGGTCTTTTGCTGTTTTTCTCAGGCTTTTTAATGTTTGCTCAACGTTGATTCCTTTCTCTATTTGAGCAAAGTCTGTGGTCATTCGTCCGCCGGCCGTGTTCCTGTCATATCTCATTAATTCTCGGACATCCTGGGCTTCCTCTTCTTCCATAATACTGAGGAAACGCAAGACCATTTCTTCTGGCAACTGCTCGAAGAAATCTACCCTTTCATCAGGAGCGACTTCATCTAGAATTTCAGCTTTACGTGTCTTGTCAAACGCTCCCAGAAGGGTAAGTTGGTCACCTTTATCCGTCTTTTCAAATATATCGGCGGCGAAGTCTATATCCAGGAGAGAAAAAAGAAAGACCTTGTCTTTGAGGCTAAATTCTTTCAATATTTCTACTATTTCTATAGGTTCATAATCATAGAAAATCTTTTTCAGTTGCTCTTTTTTATTTTGCGAGAGCAATTCCTTGATTTCTGGCAGTACAAGAAACATTCTGGAGAATTCTCTGGTCATTTTCTATCCTTATTCACCTATTATCTGGACAATCAGACTCCTGTTGCGCGGGCGATTATCAAAATCGATAAAGATAACTCTTTGCCAAATTCCTAATTGAATAGTTCCTTTAGAGAATGGGATTGTCAGCGATGGCCCGATAAAGGAAGCCCTGATGTGAGAATGCCCATTATAATCTTTATGTCTTAAGTGATGAGCGTATTCTATGTTTTCCGAAATTAGTCTTTCGAAAGCTTCCTTCAAATCCTTAATCAATCCCGGTTCGTACTCTATGGTGGTTATTCCGCCTGTCGCGCCGGGTATAAAAACAGTAACTATACCCTCAGTGACCTTACTGACATTAACACAGTGAGCTACCCTTTCGGTAATATCAATAATGTCAGTATGCCCCTTTGTACTAAGTTTTATAGCTTTTGTGATTACAGACATTTTTTCCTTTTCCCTTTTCTTCATTATATCAAGAATCTTCTGACTCAGTTTCGAAAGACATAACACAGAAAAGGCATTTTGTCAAGA
>CAZQMG010000049.1:0-1657 GCA_964594375.1 uncultured Clostridia bacterium
ATTTATGAAGCCAGAAAATTGGCGGGTTTGATGAATCAAACCTCTACAGATAAGCAAAAATATATAAGACGTTTCATCTGGAACCTGGATTCTTTCGAGCGACGAGTGACTAATCTCTATCCACCATTCACGAACGACCATTCACTAGTTGCCACTGCCTCTAAAGCCAGAATATAGCTCTGGGGACCGAATCCGGTAATCTGGCCCCTGCAGACCCCTGCCACTAAAGATTTCTGTCGAAAACTCTCCCTCTGATAAATATTGGAAAGATGCACCTCTATGGCGGGAATACCAACTGCTAAAATAGCATCTCTTATAGCCACACTGGTATGAGTATAAGCGGCAGGATTAATTATCAGAGCATCGGCCCAATCTTTAGCCTCCCCGATAAAAGATACTATTTCCCCCTCACTATTCGATTGTTTTATCTTTACCTGACAACCTAGCTCTTTTGCCTTCTGCTTAACTGCCTCATTAATCTCAGTTAAGGTGAGCTTACCATAAATATCTATTTCTCTTTTCCCCAACAAATTCAGGTTTGGCCCGTGAATGACTAAAATGTGTTTCATTTCTCTATCTCCCTGAGAACCTCTTTTATCACCTTTTTAGGAACCTCTGAGGTAAGAAAAACATCGCCTATATCTCTGGGCAGAATAAAATTCAATCCACCCGCCCTTACTTTTTTGTCCCGATAGAGAACATCCCAGAGTTTATCCTCACCTACTCTTTCCATCTTCACCGGCAGACCTATGGCTACCAGAAGTCCTATTATTCTTTTTACTAAATCCCCACTGATAAAACCCAACTTTTCTGATATTTTTGCTGCCGCTACCATTCCCAAAGATACTGCCTCTCCATGACTATATTTATTATATTCCGTTGCTCCCTCAATAGCATGCCCTATAGTATGACCAAAATTCAAGACCTGCCTTTTTCCTTTCTCTTCTCGCTCATCTTCCTCAACTACTCCAGCTTTTATCCTCACTGACCTCTCTATAATAAATTGAGTTACTTCTTTATTCAGATTTCCTACTCTTTCTATATTTTTTTCCAGGTAAGAGAAGAGCTCTTCATCTTTTATCACGCCATGCTTTGCTATCTCAGCTAACCCTTCTCTAATTTGTCTGGGCCCTAATGTCTGTAAAGTGTCAAGGTCCATATAGACAAATTTTGGCTGATAGAAAGAGCCTATTAGATTTTTTCCGGCGGGTAGATCCACGCCCACTTTGCCTCCTACACTGGCGTCAACCTGAGCTAACAGGGTAGTAGGTACAAGAAGAAAATTAATCCCTCTTATATAAGTGGAAGCAACAAATCCAGCCAGATCCCCGATTACTCCACCGCCTAATGCAAGGATAGCAGCCGAGCGGTCTAGTTTAAGATCGGCACAGCGAGCATACAACTTCTCTACTTGAAAAAGGGACTTGGATGTCTCTCCTTGCGGCACACAGGCTATGCTCACATCAAAGTCATTCTCTTCCAAAGAAGATTTTACTGCCTCACCATAGAGGCTATAGACACGCTCATCACTAACAAGCAAAATATGAGCTCCCAGGGGAAAGCTTCTTGCTGTTTTCCCCAGGTTGACTAAATCTGCCCCGATATAGACAGAACAGCTGCGTTCTTTTCCTAAATTAATCTTAACGGTTATCATTTT
>CAZQMG010000049.1:1757-13265 GCA_964594375.1 uncultured Clostridia bacterium
TATAGACAGAACAGCTGCGTTCTTTTCCTAAATTAATCTTAACGGTTATCATTTTGCGCCAGTTTAGTCTTTTGGAGGATTTCTTCTTTTCCCAAAAACCCTATTATCTCTTCTACCACTCCTTCACTATCTAAAACGGATGTATCAACGCTAAAATCTGCCTTTTCATAAAAAGGTCTCCGCATCTTAAGGAGCTCTTTAATTCTCTCTTTCCGATCATCTCCCTTGAGAAGAGGACGCTTCTCATCTCCTTTTGTTCGCTTAAGGATTACCTCAGGGCTGGCAAAAAGACAAACAATAAAAGCATTTTTCTTGAGCAACCTTATATTCCCTTCTTTTAAAACAACTCCTCCACCAGTAGAGATTACATAATTATCAAAAAGGGCAACTTCTTTAACTACTTTAGTTTCCAGGCGGCGGAAGTATTCTTTCCCTCTTTTCTTGAATATAGCTGAAATACTATCTTTTTCTCTTTTTTCAATGAGCTCATCGGTATCTAGATAACTCATTCTCAATTTTTTGGCTAATCTTCTCCCTATTTTGCTTTTTCCCGTTCCCATAAAACCAGTTAAGACAATATTCATCTTTTTCCTAGATAATCGCTGAATACCTACAAATTCATAAGACTGCTTCTTTATAGAAACCATCAATATTCTATCATATCCACTACTGCTGTCAATTTCTCTGGTTGAGAGCTCTGAATAATTGACAATAGGACTACTTCTCTATAAGATAGTCTTGGATGAACTAATGGACTGCTTGAGGAAAGGACAAGGCAGTTATGGGAGTGTAAAAATGACCAAGGAAAAGATTAAAGAAATTATAAGAGAACACAAGGAAATCTTGAAAAAATATAAAGTGAAATCAGTCGCTCTGTTTGGATCCTATGTAAGAAATGAACAAAAGGAAGATAGTGATATTGATTTGCTTGTAGAATTTGAAGAAGATACCTATCATAACTTCATAAACCTGATTTTCTCTCTGGAAGAGCTCTTAAGAAAAGAAATAACCGTAGTAACTAAAGAAGATTTAAGTCCCTATATCCAACCTTATGTTTTAAAGGAAATTGAGAGAATTGAAGGATGATAAAGTTTTCATAAGACATATTCTTGATGAGACAGCTTTTATCATCAAGGAAAGCAGAGATCTGAACTACGAGGATTTGGTGAGCAATGAAACTCTAAAGAGAGCTGTTGTAAGAAGTTTGGAAATAATAGGTGAAGCAACAAAGAATCTTTCAGAAGACTTCACGAAAAAACACTCCAATGTGGAATGGAGGGAATTGGCAGGGCTGAGAGACAAGCTTATACATCACTATTTTGGCATAAACTGGAAGAGAGTTTGGGATATTGTTAAAAACCTCATCCCAAAAATTGAAGATAAGTTAAGAAGAGCATTGGAAAAGCAATGAGATTAGAAAAAGTAGTTCCCTATCGTCCTGTTACCCATTCCCATAAACCCGATTAAGGCAATGCTCATATTTTCCTTACATAATCCAGATAACCAGAGTAATTTCTTTTTATCTTCCTAAGGCTATCTCCTCCGAACTTTTCTTGCATAGCTTTGGCTATTTCAAAAGCAGCTACTGCTTCCCCGATAATAGAAGCAGCAGGAACAGCGCAGACATCAGCTCGCTCTTTCATTAGTCAGTTTTCCCTATCGTGTCCGTGACTTTCGCCAGGTGCTGTAAAACAACAACTGGCGTATATTTTGACTATAACAGCAAAGAATAATGAAACCTGGCGGGTCCTTGAAAAATCCAGAGAGTTAATAGAATGGCGTGCTTATGTTATAAAAGAGGTTTAACCGACAATGACCAAGCTCAGCGTGAATCTTAATAAAGTGGCAACTCTGAGAAACACACGAAATATTGGTATCCCGAGTGTCATCAATGCAGCAAAAATCTGCACCAAAGCGGGTACTCATGGTATAACTGTTCATCCACGGCCAGACCAGCGTCATATTAAACCTTCAGATGTATATGAGCTGACAGAGATATTAACCGTTGAGTTCAATATCGAAGGCAATCCTTTTACTGGAGAATACTTTTTGGATTTGGCCCGAAAGATAAAACCAACGCAATGCACTCTTGTGCCTGACGAACCAGATGCGCTAACTTCAAACCATGGTTGGGATCTCTCTGAGCATGGAAAACGTCTGGAGCCTATCATTCAAGAACTTAAAGATCTGGGAATTCGAGTCAGCCTCTTTATGGATGCCGACATAAGTAAGATTCAGCTTGCAAAGGAGATTGGCGCTGACCGTATCGAATTATACACTGAGCCCTATGCCAGAGCCTTTCGGAATGGTAATGCAAAGCTTGAACTTCAACAATACGCACTTGCAGCTAAGAAGGCCCAGCAGGTTGGCTTAGGAGTGAATGCTGGACATGATTTGAATCTGCAGAACCTTGGTAAATTTCTTAAATCAATCCCAGGAATACTTGAAGTGTCTATTGGACATGCTTTGATAAGTGATGCGTTGGAGTTAGGATTGTTTGAAGCTGTTAAGCAGTATTTGGTAGTGTTGTCTTGAACAACACTTAAAAGTTCTTGCAGGCTGTCCTGACTTAATCTACTCAAGTGCAGGGGTGCAGCTTACTTTATAATGAACCCCAGAATTCAGACAGTGTGCTAAGATACGGGTGAGGTAAAAGGAGAGGGTCCGAACATTGGAAGTATCCGGAAGCAATATTCACCGAGTTTCAAAGCAAAATAAAGCTATTAGATAAAGAAGATAACTCTAATTTACAAGAATATGATTAAGAAGTTAAGGCACATAACTAGAGTAGAAATTATTCCAACATCTCCATTTCATTTCGACTCAACGGTCTACAAGCCAGGACATTTCCCCGGTTCAGACGCAAAGTGGGAGCCTGGAAAACGCTGGCAGACTATGGTTTGGGAGGGAGAAGCTTCGGGATTGATATTAGAAAATGTTGGATCTGTAGATTCACCCAGAATTCTTCTTCATATTTACAGCGACAAACCATTACCCCAAGATTTTGTGTATAGTGTTCTCCGAGAAGTTAATTACCGGTATAATCTACAATTCGATCTTGGGAGTTTTTATAACCGCTTTCAAGATGACACTCGATTAGCCCCTGTGTTTCAGAAATTCAGAGGTCTTCGACCAATGCATTCTGGATCGTTGTATGAATACCTAATTATCGCTATTATTCTTCAAAATGCAACGGTTCGTAGAACCGTGAACATGATGCAAGCCCTATTCGAAAAATATGGGAGGTTAGTTAACTTTGATAATAAGAATTTCTTTTGTTTCTGGGAACCACGAGTACTGGCTCAAAGATCTGAACAGGAATTGCGAGAGCTTAAAGTTGGGTGGGGTGCCTGAATAGTAACCTTTAATCTATGTTGCAAACAAAATGCCAGAATTAACACTACTCTTTCGCACTCGGAGAATTATGCGATAGCTCAGGTTATACTCGAAAGCTAGAAACTTACGATTCCAATCCTGCTCTTACCTGTTCCCATAAAACCAGTTAAGACAATGTTCATTAATTTTATTCTTCCCTGATTATTCGATTCCACTTATGACACATTTTGGGACGCAACTTGTGGTTAAATTTTCCATATTCTCTGTTTCTTCTTTGAGGATGTCTGGATGCCATTTGCAATTTCCTGCAAATGGATGAGTATTTTTATCTTTTCCTCAAAAGGTAATTTTGCAAGTTCTTTATGGAATAATTCCTTTGCTTTAAATAAATCTTTAATCTCTTGTCTCTGTAGTTCTTTATTCTCCATAGTATAACCTCATAAAACGATCAAATTTTTCTTTTAAGTTATACTTTTGTAAAATTTTTTCAAGATAGTTCATATCTATCTTCGCTTCGTCTAAAATTTTTATTATTCTTTCCCTGTCTTTTGGCCTAAATGTTTGCAACATTATTGCTATTAAATATTCGGCCTTGACGATTCTCGTTTTTCTTTTTCCATATCTTTTATCTGCCGAGTTTTCAACTGCTTCTTTTATCAATTCATTGTAAACTGGAATAAATTGGACAGGAATTTCTTCTATAACAATATGTTCCTTATACGGTTTATAACCTTTTTTTCTTAGCCAATCGTAAATTGATGAAAGTGTTGTTATTCTTTTTTCTTCCGAAGGGATAAAGAAAATGTCCAAATCATAAGTAAGGATAGGCTCGATGTAAAATATCGTCGCAATTCCACCACCTATAGCATAATTTCTAATCAATCCTTCTTTCTGAAGCCCATTTATAATTTCTATTGTTTTCTCCACCGCGTATCCTTTTCCACCCTGCTCTTACCTTTCCTCATAAAACCAGTTAAGACAATATTCACCTTTTTCTCACATAATCCAAATAGCCAGAATAGTTTCTTTTTGTCTCGGCAAGGCTATCTCCGCTAAACTTCTCTCGCATAGCTTTGGCTATTTCAAAAGCAGCTACTGCCTCCCCGATAACAGAAGCAGCCGGAACAGCACAAACATCAGCTCGCTCTTTCATTGCCTTTACTGCTTTCTTGCTAATGATGTCTATTGAAGATAGAGGCTTAGCCAGTGTGGATATAGGCTTCATAGCTGCTCGGAGGATAATGGGTTCACCATTACTCATTCCCCCTTCCATACCTCCGGCATTATTAGTCTGGCGAAAGAACCTATGCTCACTTTTCTCGTAGAATATTTCATCCTGAACCTGGGAGCCAAATTTCTCTGCCGCCATAAAACCTGAGCCAACTTCCACCCCCACAATTGCCTGGATGCTCATTAGAGCATAGGCTAGCCGGGCATCAAGCTTAAGGTCCCACTGAACATAGCTTCCTAATCCCACCGGTAAGTTAAGAATTACTACTTCAAATACTCCTCCCAAAGTATCCCCTTTTTCTTTAGCTGAATCAATTAGAGCTATCATCTTTGTCTCGGCTCTCTTATTCAGACAACGCAAGGGAGAATCTTCAATTATTTGATAACTTGCTTTTATTGGCCGCCATTGGTTCACATCTTTTATCCTGCCAATCTGAATCACCCGACTGTAAATTCGAATCTCAAATTCGGAAAGAAATCTCCTGCAAATAGCTCCTATAGCCACGCGGACTGCTGTTTCCCGAGCACTGGCTCGTTCCAGAACATTTCTCAAATCATCAAAATTATATTTGATAGCTCCTGCCAGGTCGGCATGACCGGGTCTAGGATGGGTGAGGGGAGGAATATTCTGAGAAATTACTTTTCTATCTTCTACTATCATAACCTGGCGCCAATTTTCCCAGTCCAGGTTCTTTATCAATAAAGCAATGGGGCTGCCTAGTGTTCTTCCCATACGAACCCCAGAGATAATTTCTACTTTATCTTTCTCAATCTCCATTCTCTTCCCCCGGCCATAGCCTGCTTGCCTGCGCCTCAATCCCCGGTCAATATCCTCACTGGACAGTTTCAAGCCAGCAGGGAGCCCTTCTAGAATAGCTACCAAACCTTTACCATGGGATTCACCAGCGGTTAAATAACGCAGCATTGACTTATCCTCCGTAAAGTCGTGAATAGTATTTCGTGAATCGTGAATCGAAATTCGGTGCTCGAAAACAAAGAAAAAAAGAATCGAGCATCGAGTATCAAGTATCGAGATACGAACTATGAGCTATGAGCTATGAACTCTTCCATCAATACTTTTCTCATCGTTTCTATCGGGGCTTTTTGGTCGGTCCAGATTTCAAAGGAAAGAGCACCCTGATAGACGAGCATATCCAGCCCTCCCAAAGAGGCCAACTTTTTTTCCTCAGCTAACTTCAAAAGAGGTGTTTTTCGGTTATAGACAACATCATAAATAAATATATTCGGCGGCAGAATCTCGGGAACAACTAAGAGAGGGTCACCTGAATGCATACCTATGGAAGTAGCATTAATCAATAGATCAATCTCATTCATTATAAAAGAGGAATTTTTCTCAACAAACTCAACCAGAGAGAGCTGACACTCATCCTGAAAATTTTTCTTTAAATGCTCTAAAAGAGCCCTTCCCTTAGAATATGTACGATTGGCAAGAATTAGTTTCTTTATGCCGCTTTTAATAAGAGCAAAAGAGATAGCATAGGCAGCTCCGCCTGCACCCAGTAAAAATACATTCTTATTTTTGGGGTCAAATCCTCCCTGCTTTTTTAACGACTCAATAAAACCATCTCCATCGGTATTATAGCCAGTTAATTTGCCTTCCTTATTATGAATAGTGTTCACCGCCCCTATTGCTTTTGTCCCAGGAGATATCTGATCAAGATAGGGCAAAACCTTCTCTTTATGAGGAATAGTCACATTCACCCCCACCATACTTAAAGACCTTATGGATTTGACGGCTGCCTTTAGCTCCTCTGGCTTTACAGGAAAGGGAAGATAGACAAAATTAAGCCCCAGCCTAGCAAAGGCGGCATTATGAAATAGAGGAGAAAGAGAATGCTCCACAGGATAGCCAAATACTCCTGCTATCTTTGTCTTGCCATCAATTTTACTCAATTGCTCAGATAATTTCATTGCTCCGTTCAACTCAATTAGGACGCAGATTTTCGCAGCTCTATCTCTAAAAAGGAAATTCCTATACTAAATTACCAGATTACTTTCTTTACAGAAACCATTTATATTCTATCATATCCGCCCTCGCTGTCAATTTATCAGCCTTATCTAACACCCTCATCTTACTCAAATTTGATAAATAAAAACAATTATGCTATAGTTATTTATAGACTAATAAAAACCTTAAAAATATTTTGCTCTATATCGTTAAATAATAAGGGAGCTTATATGAAGGTCAGAATTGGATTTATCGGCACAGGAAGAATCGCCGTCCGCCATATGGAGAAACTGGCAAAAATAGAAGACACCAGGCTTGTCTCCGTCTGTGATGTACATAAAAAGGAAGCTGAAAGAGTAGCCAGAACCTTCGCAACTAACTACTATACTGACTACCGGGAGATGTTAGAAAAGGAAAAATTGGAAGCTGTATATATTTGCCTACCTCCTTTTGCCCATGGTGAGCAAGAAATTATGGCGGCGGAAAAGAAAGTAAACCTATTTATAGAAAAACCACTTGCCTTAAACCTGAAAAAGGCATACCAAATCAATGAAGCCATTAAGAAAAATAGTATTATCTCCAGCGTAGGATATGTATATAGATATTCAGACATAGTAAACAAAGTCAAGAAAGAACTTGAGAAAAGAAAAACTGCCCTTATTTTAGGCTATTACTTCTGCCCCCTGCGTCCTGTTTATTGGTGGAGAAGCAAAAATGAATCAGGAGGTCAGATAGTCGAACAAACTACTCACATATTTGACCTGGCAAGATATCTAGTGGGAGAAATAAATGAAGTCTATGGGCAAAGGTCCCGGGGTCTGATGGAAGAAGTAGAAAATTATGACCTGGATGATACCTCCTGCGTGAATCTTCACTTTGAAAATGGAGCCATAGGAAGTATTTCCTCTGCCTGTATTCTCTCCCATGGGCGTGATTGGGGAATTAACTTAATCGGAAAAGGCTTTAAAATCGACCTTCTTCTTTCTTCCCATCTTTTGAAGATTACCAATGGGAAAAAAGAAGAGGTGAAGATGACCATTGACCCTTATCAGTCAGAAAACGACCTTTTCATCAAAGCCATAAAAGAAAATAATCCTGAAATCATAAAATCACCTTATTCAGACGCCTTGAAAACCTTAAAACTAACCCTGGCCGCTACTACCTCTTTAGAAAGAGGAAAAGTAATTAAACTAACCGATAACCAATAAAAAAGGAATTGGAAATGTCTGTAAGAGAAAAAATTAAGATACCCAGAATGGTGAAGATTCGCCAAAAATTTCCCCGCCCTGTTTGTGTTGATATCGCATCTGAAGTAAAAAAAGAAGTAGCCCAGTTTCTTCACAAACTCTCTTCGGGAGCCCGTGTGGCTATAGCTGTCGGGAGTCGGGGGATTTCTAATATCAAGGAGGTAGCGGCTGCGGTAGTCCAGGAGGTGAAAAGATGTGAGGCAAAACCTTTCATTGTCCCGGCTATGGGAAGTCACGGAGGAGCTACAGCAGAAGGACAAAAAAGAATTCTGGAATCCTATGGAATAAACGAACACTCTGTTGGTGCTCCCATTGTCTCTTCTATGGAGGTAATCAAGATTGGTATTCTGGATAATAGTGTTCCCGTCTATTTTGATAAAAATGCCTCCCAGGCAAATGCCATCATTCCCATTAACCGAGTTAAACCCCACACTGATTTTCATGACGAAATTGAAAGTGGCATAGCAAAAATTATGGTCATTGGTTTGGGTAAACATAAAGGAGCTCTCAGTATCCATAGGTATGGAGCTGCTGGTCTTCATCACTTAGTTCCGGCAGCCGCTCGTTTGATTACTGAAAAGATGCCTATCATCTTTGGGGTAGCTATAATAGAAAACGCTTATCACGAAACAGCTCTTATAAAAGCCATCGGACGGGGTGAGCTTGAGGAAAAAGAAAAAAAACTCCTATTAAAGGCTAAAGAACTAATGCCTCACCTGCCCAGCGATAAAATAGATGTTCTCATCGTAGAAGAAATGGGAAAAAACATAAGTGGTTCCGGCATAGATACCAATATTATTGGCAGGATGATGATACTGGGAGAAAAAGAACCGTCCTCTCCCCAGATAAAAAGAATCGTCACACTTGACCTCAGCCAGGAAACCCACGGCAACGCTGCTGGGCTGGGCCTGGCTGATTTCATCACTAGAAAGTTATTCAAGAAAATGAATTATGAGGATTCTTTAGTTAACATATTGACGGCCAGATTTATTATAAGAGGAAAAATCCCCCTTACCTTAGATAATGACCGTGAGGCAATGGAAATAGCGCTCGACACCTGCTGGGGAGTCGAGCCAGAAAAAGCACGCGTAGTCAGAATTAAAAATACCTTAAAGCTTGATGAAGTCTATATCTCAGAGGCACTCACAGAGGAACTCACGGGCAGAAATGATATCGAAATCATCGGTAAGTTGGAAGGAATGAGGTTTGATAACGAAGGAAATCTGGCAAGCAGTTCATTGTTATGAGCGAGATTCCTCCGCGCTTGTCATTGCGAACGGAGTGAAGCAATCCCAGGAGATTGCCACGCCTGCCTTCGGCAGTCTCGCAATGACGGAAAAGGAAACGTAGAACACTATCTTTTTCTCCCTTCTTGTTTTTACTATACGCTACCCGATATACGCCAAACGCTAGAATCGTCCTCAGCTATTTCCTACCCACCAAGAGATTTAAACGCTACAAAAGTTTCTCTATAACATATTTATTAGCAGGTGGTGTTGCACCAGATTGGGAGGCAACCCACGAACCCAGTCTATTTGCAGCTTCACTTATTCTTTCAAGTGAGCTACCTTTTAGATATTGAATGGCCAAAGCAGCCGTAAATGCATCTCCAGCACCTACTGTATCAACAACTGTAACCCGGCAGCCAGGATGTCTGACCATTTCTCTCTCATTGAGGAGTAAGCTTCCACTCTCGCCTTTAGTAAGGGATACAAGAGCTAACCCATATTTTTCAATTAATAGTCTGCATAATTCTTCTTCAGATTTTTTGTTCTGATAGCCAAGTAAATCTATAAGTATAGGCAATTCTTCGTCGTTTAGTTTCGCTATCGATGATAGTTTCAAAGATTCGGCAATTATCTCAATGGAGTAGAAATTCTGTCTGAGATTGATATCGAATATTCGCACAGCCTCTTTCCGAGTATGCTTTAAGAATTCAATGATTGTCTTACGTGATTCTGATGAACGTTGAGCAAGAGAACCAAAACATACTGCATCAACCGTTTTTGCAAGTGCCTTCCATTTTCCATTAAATTTTAAAAAATCCCAGGCAACATTTTCCGTAATAGTGTAATTAGGATGTCCATTACTGTCTACTTTTACATCTACTGTGCCTGTAGGATGATTTGAATCAATTTGTATATATTTCTTTGTAAGACCTAG
Organism: uncultured Clostridia bacterium; assembly: GCA_964594375.1. Taxonomy (GTDB): domain Bacteria; phylum Aerophobota; class Aerophobia; order Aerophobales; family AE-B3A; genus AE-B3A. The sequence continues at coordinate 11,703 of CAZQMG010000049.1, forward strand.
AGTAGCGATGGCATCGATAATCTCTTTTCCTAATTTATCTTTTCCAATACGACTGGCTATAATTCCTTTATGCCCTAACGCTGAAATATGGTAGGCAAAATTTGTCGCAGCTCCACCAAGATATTTCTCCTGTGGGAATATATCCCATAGTATCTCGCCTAGTCCAACTATTGTATATTCCCTTTTCTTCATATTTACACTCTTTTGTTGCATCTCTTTCACTTTGACATTCAGATTGAGATCGAGAGAACCTAATTAAGTGTTAATACATCTGTATTCATTGTAGTAGCTTCTGGTCTCGGCTTTTCCACCTGCCTATATTCAATCTTTCCTGGCTTGACCATTACTGCCTGTAACATATCCTCCTCCATTTATTGATACAAAACTACTTCGAATATATATTAGAGATGGGTAGGCCAAAATTTAGTGGCAGAGATGGGTGAATTCTTAGATGGCGATTAACAGGAAAAGATTGACTTCTTTTTACCTGCTTTTACTTAAGCCCTAGCCTTCTTGAGTATCTGCAGAAAACGAGTTAAGAAAATTCAGGATATATTGGCAGTATTCAGTATATTGTTTTATTGCCTCCCCCACTGTTCGATAAACTACATTCCTATCTATTTCATTATACTCGTGGACGATAGCATTGCGAAAACCAGCGCTTTTGGCTATTTCTTGAGCAAATTCTTGAGGCAAAACTTTTAACTCAACTAATCCTAAAAAGGTTTCTCTGTAGTCTCTAGGAGCTTTTGTCCCTGGTCCCCCCAGCTCAGCTATTAGATGTTCATTTATATCGATGCCCCGGCCAATAATTTTCATAAAGATATGTTCCAGGGCATTCCACTTTAACCAGTCTTTTGCTAGCTTATCAAAACTAAGTTTCTTAAAATCTTCTAACTTAATCAGGTCTTCCCTGATTAAATTAACTTTTCGCTGGATGAGTTCTGAATCAAGCATGTGATTTCCTAAGATATTGGAGGGTTTTTTGAGCTAGGATATTTTCCAGGCGGAGTAAGTCCTTAGAGTCTACATAAGCTCGAAAAGCGTAAGTTTTGAAATTGTGGTAATCAAAAGGCTGACCATAAATCAAAATGCTATTTTGCATTACCTGGTAGCGAAAAAAGGGGTCAACCTGATGAAGAGACTTGACATTCACCTCAATACCCTTGAAAATATGGGTAAACTCATAAGAAAGCTCTAAGGTGGTCTTGAAATCCAATAGTTTTTTCCCCAAAACAGCAATATCAAGATCGCTATCTTTATGGTTTTTCCCTTTAGCAAAAGAACCATAGATAAGTGCTAGTTTTAAATGATATTGCTGACCATTTTTATTTATTTGTTTTTGCTCGTTTTTTGTAATCTTCATTGTCCCTGTCTCTATTTCATTATAGTCTTTATCTCGTTCTGGTCAATCACAAGATATTTGAGGGGGAAAACATTCCCCCTCAACGGCCTTCGGCCTGCTCCCCCTGTTAAACCAAAAAATTATTGAAATTCCGATACTAGAGTATATGCCTTTGGTACGCCCGGCTATTTCTCACCCACCAAGAAATTCAAACGCTA
>CAZQMG010000050.1:0-12821 GCA_964594375.1 uncultured Clostridia bacterium
ATCAAAAATCTTAACAGTACTATACAGTATTCTATTTCTTTGTCAAATTTTTCTTACCATAATCTCTCCGAGTCTTTTTACACCTATGACCTGCCCCCATTAACTGTACCACTTGTTAAGTTAGAGTCAACGGAATGAGAGCCTCGGGTAGAGGTGACCCGTAGTTCAAGGCACTGTGCGGTCTTGCCCGATTGTAGGGCTATGATGGAATTGGAATAGTCCTGAACTAGAACGTTAATCTTGCTGTTGATAAGTCCATTATATCAGATGGCTGAAAAGGAATAATTCCGGGACACATCTCTATTGCCCCTAATGCGATGTTATTGCAGGTTATCCCAGGAAACCCTCACAGCTATAATAAATTCCATAGAAAAGAGCCGGACTTGTCAGTGAAAAGTTGCTGGCCAAATTAGAGCAGCAATCCGAGTTGGAATAATAGAGTGATTGTTCTTTTAATTCAAGACAGACTTTTCGTCCAGGTGGATACTTTTAAACTGATGAAAACTGGGTACTTTGATCCCGGTATTGACACGATCTTTTGTTTGAGTCTTTTCTCACCTCTTGGGATACTACCCTAAGGTCAAATAGTTATTTAATATTGAAAACCAGTCAGTTTTCCTCGGTGTCTGTGGCTCGGCGGGGCTTAGTTTCTAGGTTATTTTTTTAATTGATTTCCCATATCCTAGCTATGTGAACTAGGATTTGAATAGAATCGACCCTCTAACTCTCTTTTTAGTTTAGCCCTTCCTGTGAGATTTGTCAGTATCAAGTGAAAAAGGCGACAAAATGTCCTCAATTCCTAAGTAGGAATGTAGATAAAATGCGGGTTTTAGTTTAGAGGAAGATGGTGAATGTCTTACTTTTACACAGATTAAGACAGAGAAGTAAGGAGTAGAACTCCTATCGAGAATTTATGCTTTTTTAACAATTCTCAAGCTATTCTATATTTAAAAGTTGGGAGTTCTTCTCCTCGTAGATAGAACCTTCTTTTTCTCTTTTGAATACTGGTCCTCTGCGTGTAACCCTTTCTATTCTTTCTCTGAGGAATTCAAGGTGCTGTATTAATCTCCAGGCACTATTGTCCCATCTCATCTCATGGCCTCTTATACGAGCACGGTTTTCCATTCCAAGACGTTCTTCTCTATTAAACACCAGGTAGTCAATTCCCTGGGCAATTTGATCAACAGAGGGCACACCTGGATCAACAAGAATGCCTTTCGCATGGGGGTCAATAATAATTCCCTTTTGATTTGGATTCCTGGGATTGATAAGCTCAAGTGCATACATAAATTTAGTTGTTATTGCCACCCTTCCTGAACCGAAAGTATCTGCCAATATGCCACTTGATATTTGATCCATATCAAGATAAGGGAGTATCATTATGTTTGTTGCGGTATAAAGTTTTAAGAAGGTCTTTTCATCTAAGAATCTATCAAAAAAGACAATATCATGTTTCCTAAAAGCTATACTACCAAGTTCTTTCGCTTCACAGCACCTTAGTTTAGATTCTGTCAGAGTTTTGTTTATCACAGCCCGATACTCCTGGGCCCTCCGATCTGGATGACAATACCCGGCAATTAAATAGACGATGTTCTTTCTTTGCTTTTCCGTACAGGATTCGTTCAGAAATCGAGTATAGGCTCGGATGCTAAATTCAATTCCTTTCCGGGCAGAGTGAAGTCCAAGGGTTGTAATAAGAAGCTTGTCTTCCAGTCCATATTCCTTCTTTATTGATAATCTGCCACGTTGAGAAGGATTGTGCATTCGAATTCCGTGGTCTATGTGCTTGATCTTTCCAGAATCGATTTGGTAGGTATCCGAGACGAGTATATCAATTGCACTTCTCGTGGTGACAATGAGACTATCACTATATTTAGCGAGATCTTGTATGATTCTTCTTTGATGGTCATTGGGACTTCCGGGCACCGTGTGCAAATATGTTAAGGTCATAAGTCCCCCGTGTTGAAATATCCTTGCCATATTGACGAAGTTATTGCCCTTGTGAGTATTGCCCTTTTCACCCGGATCCAGTCCATATTCGTGCTGCAATAAAACAACAGTACGATTTGTAACTTCGTGTGCTCTGGTCAATATGATCGAAGCCGCTCTTTGCCAGGATTTTGGATTATATTGTTCAATTGTTAGATCCACTGGGATGGCGTAGGGCCCGTCATCATTGTCAATTGCTGCAACTCTCACCGATCCAATTTCTCCCATAAAACTTCCTAAAACGGTGGCCAAATCACGTGAGAATGTGCCAATACCACACTTCTTTGGGGGATAAGTGCTCACAATACGAATATCAAATGGCATGGGAATATTTACTCCTATTTATTAATCTTTCCAAGTAATAGGCCTTTATACATTTAAAATGCGGTTTAGTCAATTGTAGGAGTTTTATTTCGGAGCAATAAGCTCATCTCTACCTAGGGATCAACTTGAACAGAGAAAAAGGAGTTCTTTCCTCATACTTCGTTCAAAAAAACCCAAGTCAAGGTGAAAGACCATAAAAATAGTCTAATTCTTTGTCGTTCTATGTCAAGACCCTCTCACTGACACTCTGATCTTTCTTTTCAATTTCTCTTAGTTCTACTAGAATATCCAGAGGGGTAAGACAAGGCTTTCTATCTCGTCTGAGGGTTTCTTAATCCTCAAGTTATGATATTGCCATCTTGCCCTGCCTAAATTTTTAGCTCTTTGACTTCTCTTGATGATATTTATGATAGCTAACTCTCTATCATAAGGCTCTCTGGTTTTCATCCTTTTGTAGACAATATCTGAGATTTTTTGGGGTGCTTGACTGCAAATTCCAAATGTGCTAGTTTAGCAAGATGCATTCGGTGTTTAGGCAGATCTAGAAACGGAGAGAGGAGAAGGGCAAGAATGAGCAACAGCCAATTAGGAGAGATGTTTAGTCGTTACGAGGGAAATCCGATCTTGACGCCAGCTTGCTGGCCTTATGAAGTGGGAGCCACCTTTAATCCCGGAGCAGTACGATTCAACGACGACGTCTTGCTCTTGGTGCGAGCAGAGGATAAGCAAGGGTACTCACATTTAACCGTCGCTAGGAGTAAGGACGGAAAGACGGATTGGCGGATAGATCCTGAGCCAACGTTGAGATCGGATAGGAACTACGGCGAGGATGTCTTTGGTTTAGAAGATGCGAGGATTATTTGGTTAGAGGAACGTCAGGAGTATGTGATCGCTTGCGTTTCTTTTTTTGCTGGGATCGTGGGCGAGCCTCCTGGCATCTCTCTCATAGCAACGAATGATTTTTCTACCTTTAGGCGCATGAGTTGTCCACTAATGCCGCCTAACAAAGACGCCTCTTTGTTTCCCAGGACATTCAAGGGTCGTTATGCTCTTGTACATAGGCCCATCATTGAGGGTCGAGCTGATATCTGGATCTCCTTTTCGCCGGATTTAAAGTACTGGGGTGAACATCGGCCTTTGATTCATGCAAAACACCGGGCCTGGGATTGCAACACAGTGGGATTGGGCCCTCCCCCCATTGAGACACCTGAGGGTTGGCTAATTATCTATCACGGATCACGCATAACAGCTTCTGGCGGTATTTACCGGATTGGAGTTGTCTTGCTAGATCTGGAGACCCTCGAGATAACTCACCGCGGCAAGGAATGGATATTCGCTCCAAGGGAGCCCTACGAGAAGGTGGGGCAGGTCGACAACGTTGTTTTTCCTTGTGGTGCTGTGGTTGACGGAACGACGAATGAACTCTTGGTTTACTATGGGGCTAGTGATTCCGTGGTTGGATTGGCTGTCGCTAATCTCAAGGACGTAGTTACCTATTTGAAATCCTGCGATGGTTACGGTCAACCCCATTATCTAAAATAGGAGTCTACCAGCTATTTCGTATGGTGTATGCACTCTCTTTTAATTGACTACATATCCCTTTGGTAGCTGCTGCTCTGCATTTCCTATGCCTTTCTGTGATTCTAGAATATAAAGTTTTAAACATTGAAAGTCTTACTTTTCATCAATGGTATTTACCTTTCCAGGCTCTCAACCCTGTCAACCATCTCTTAGTATTGCTTGGCTCCCCAGGCTGGACTCGAACCATCAATCTCATAGTTGCAAGTTAGTTAATATTTAAAGGTTAAGAAATCTTTCGGGAAGATCCTGCTTGAATAGATTTGACCCATTATTCTAAATAATCTATACTTAGCCTAAATCGTATTCATACGCTAAATAATGGGATGGAGAAGGATGCGTTTGAAAAAACAGGGTGTCATAAAACAAGAAGATTGCAAAAAGATAAAGTTCAATAAAGAAGTCATCTGGAGACGTAAATGAGTACTATTGAAGTTGACAAACTCACCCGCAAATTCAAAGATTTAGTAGCTGTGGACCATATTTCTTTTAAGGTAGAAAAAGGGGGGCTTTTCGGACTGCTAGGGCCTAATGGAGCTGGGAAATCCACTACTATAAGAATGCTTTGCACTCTTCTCAGGCCCACCTCTGGTGAAGCGAAAGTTGCTGGATTTGAAATAGTGAAAGAAGCAGGAAAAGTAAGAGAACATATTGGATTGGTAGCAGAAAAGATTATCCTTTATGATAGACTGACAGCCAGAGAAAATCTTAAATTCTTCGGCCGGCTAAATCACATCCCGGAAAAAACAATCTCAGAGAGAACTAAGAAGCTCTTTAAGCTGGTCAAAATGGAGAAATGGGCCAATAGTCTGGCCGGTACATTCTCTACTGGAATGAAACAGAGAATAAACCTGACCAGAGCGCTTCTTAATATGCCAGAGATACTCTTTCTAGACGAGCCAACCCTGGGATTAGATCCTCAGACTACCAGAGCCATTAGAGACTTCATCAAGGAATTAAACAAGGGGGGCATTACCATCATTTTAACTACCCATATTATGCAGGAAGCGGATATCCTGTGTGATATAATTGGGATTATTGATCAAGGCAAGATTGTTGCCCTGGATACCCCTCAAAATCTGAAGAGTGCTATCTCACAGCAAGGAAAAACTGCTTTTGACTTGAATATTTCCAATCCGTCTGCTCAAATAGTTTCCCAGATTGAGCAACTGGAAACTGTCTCTTTGGTCAGCCAAAAGAATGACTATAATTTAAAAATATACGTAAATAGTGAAGAGGCAATCTACGAAGTAATGAGTGTTATAAAGAAGAATAAGATTACTATAAAAAACATCACTACCCTTGCTCCCAATCTGGAAGACGTTTTTCTTCACTTCACCGGCCATGAGATGAGAGATAAGGCAGACGAAAAGGTACCTTTGGACCATCACCGCCACGGCGGATTCAAAGCCAGGTCCAGAGTGAGATAACTTGTTTAGAGGAGTAATTGAAATGATACAGGCTTTCAAAAACACATTACAAATTGCAGGCAAAGATTTGTTAGATTTCTTTAGAAACCGAATGGAGCTTGTTGCCTTTATTATCATGCCCATCTTTATGATGGTGATGACTGGTTATATCTTCCCTTCCGGGACTTCTTTAAAAAACATAGCCCTGGGTGTGGTAGAAAATGATAAGGGAGAGATAAGTCAGAATATTGTTACCGTACTGGAAAATATGAAGCTAGGTGACAAAAATGACAGTATCTTCCTGCTTGAGAGACAACCTGGCAATCTGGAAGGAGCCAAAGAAGAATTAAAGAGGGGTAATTTGAACGCTATTTTAATCATACCGGAAGGTTTCTCTTCCAATATGGAAAGAGGTCAACAGGGTATCCTTACCCTAATTATTGACCAATCCAATCCTCAAATATCCTCTATCCTTACAGGAATAATAGAAAGAATTATTGATGGACTGGCAAGCAAAGTAGCCATAGAAAAGTTGGTGGGAATGATGGCAACTGAACTTCCCACCGATAAACCGGCACCTCGTGGCTCCACAATTGCGCCATCCCTTCAATCCCAACCAAATCCTCAAGCTCTAATAAAACCATTTATCATCAAAACAGAAGGATTAGTACCGGGTGAGCAGAATTACTTCCAGTTTATGGCTCCTGGTATCATTGCCATGGTGGTAGTAATGGCAGTGATGATTGGGCTAGCTGCCTCCATCAGCCGAGAGAAAGAGCTAGGCACTCTGGATGGAATCCTGGTTGCTCCTATTCCCAGGCTGTGTATCATACTGGGAAAAGCTCTCTCTCAGACAACCAGAGGTCTATTGCAGGGGTCAATAGTCCTGCTTCTCTCTATCTTTCTTTTTGGAGTAAAGATATACGGAAGTATACCTTTAGTAGTGCTTCTACTATTTCTGGGAGTCTTTTCTTTTATTGGATTAGGTATTCTCATCTCCGCTCTAGCCGCAGAACAAGAGACAGCTATGATGATAATGATGACTTTAACCTTTCCTATGATTTTTCTTTCTGGGGTGTTCTTTCCTATTGAGCAGATGCCTGGCTTTATGCAAATTATCTCCAGGATTCTTCCTTTGACCTACGCTATAGAAGCTTTGAGGAAGGTGATTATTTTGGGAGCAGGGATTTCCTCCCTGGGAAAAGAATTAATCATTCTGATAACTTTTGGGACAATTACCTTAGCTATAGCTGTTCCAACGTTTAAACGGATAATTACCCGCTAGAGGTAAACTAAATCTACAATTCTTGCTCAAAGCCATTCTTAAAAGCCTCTTCAAGGACTTCCAGATACCTTTCATATCCTTCTTCATACAGTTTAATATTTTCATCTCGAGGAGCTATAAGGGTGGGCTTTTGCGGGCTAACTTGAATACCTCTTTCAAATAATCTGGCCGACACCTTCTCCACTGGCTCATCAAGCAATCCTGCTGCAGCAATGTAGGCCGCACCCACCGCCGCACCCTCAGTATGAGGATTGATAAGTTCTTTACCATAGACATCTGACCTTATCTGACTGGCTTCCTCTCCCTTGGCTCCCCCGCCAGTAATGGTAATTCTTTCCGCCTCAACTATTTCCTGTTTTCGCATGCCTTCTCTTAAGAGTTCAAGACCATATTTCATAGCATAAGCTACCCCTTCCATTGCTGCTCGAATCAAATCTTCTTTTTCACCTTTATTCGGAGCATATCCTTTGATGTAGAGTCTGCCCTGGGGTGCATAGGGAACTCTTTGCCCATGAATAAAAGGAATGATTACCTTGCCACGAGAACCTGGTGGTGTCCTCCGGGCAACTCTATTAAGCATCTCATAAGTAAATCTACCCTTTCCATAAACCCTCTCGGCGATATAATCTATAGCACTGGCGGCATCAATTATGCAGTGTAGGGGCTGCCTGGGTCCCTGGGGATGACCGAATCTATCATCAGGTAAAACGAAAGGATGCAGTGTTCCATCGACAATAGGCTGCCTGGCCCTGACGGAGAAAGTGCCTGAAGTACCCACACTCTCTAGAAGATAGGCATTATTACCAAGCATACTACAGGGATTATCTCCTCCTCCGCCAAAGATTTTAGTATCCACACTCAAACCGGTTTCTTTAGCTACCTCCTCTGAGATAGCTCCCACATAAGAAGTGGAAGGAAGAACTTCGGGTATCCAGTGGTGACTCAATTTCATAACTCTCATCACCAACTCTGACACTGTTCCGTCCAATTTTAAATAACCTGAGCCTGAGAGGTCAGAAAGCTCTGTTGTCCACCTTTTTTCTCGGCTTATTTCTGTCTTCAGCCAATCTTTAGGAAATAAAAGCTGCTCTATTTTCTTGTAGATTTGAGGTAGATGATTATGGAGCCAGAGCACTTTTGGCCCTTGAAAACCGGCCATAGCATGCATGCCAATTTCTTTGACATAAGCATCTTTATCAGCAGTCTCTCTAGCTACAGCTTCTTCTATCTCTGTGCACTCCTTAGCACTCCTCTGGCAGCACCATAAAATGGCTTCATATAAAGGCTGATTCTCCTTATCTACTACTATTGCTCCATGCTGTTGACCAGAAAAAGCAATCCCTTCAACTTCTCTATTCCTAATTCCTGAATCTTTAATTAATCTTTTAGTTGCTTTTACAAATGCTTCTTTCCACAGAGAAGGATCCTGTTGGGCCCAGTTTGGTTTAACCCAGTCAACTTCATAAGTAACATTAGCAGTAGCTTTAATCTCACCACTTTCAATATCCAAAAGAACTGTTTTATACCCAGATGAACCTACATCACCACCAATGACATATCTAGCCATCTTACTATCCTTTCCGTCTTCCTTGTAATATTCTTACTTAACTTTTCTTCTCTGCTATCGGCCTTTTTAACCCTCGCATTTAAATTCTATCACAACTTACATGTTTCATCAAATTCAAGTTTTTGATTTTCCTTTTAAATAAAAGGATAGAGGCAACTATATACTACCTAATAAATAACTAGCGGATAAAAGGGGAAATAGTCGGGCAAGAAAAAAAAGAAACAGAACTAAATCGAGATTATACTATGTTTCAAAAAAGTCCCAATTGAAACTTTGAAATTTCGCCTCTCCCCTCAGTAGATCTCAACCTATGTTAAAGCAATAAATAATCTCCTCAGTCATTCGATCCACTTTCTCCTGACCTATTTAGACTCTATATCTTTCATCAGATAAGTTCATTTGGCAGTATTACTACTTTCATAGCCTCTCCAGATTCAGCCAAATTAATCCCCTCTTTTAACTTCTCTAAAGGTAATTTATGAGTAATAAGGTCCTTTATCTCCATTCGACCCTGAGATAAAAGATTTAAAACCAGCTTATTATGGTATGGTGCAGATCCATGAGTCCCTATCACATAAAATTCTCCATAATGTACCAGGTTTGAATTAAACTTAATATATAGCACAGGCAAGTGGCCCTGCAAGAGCTGCCTCTTCAAAGGATAGATTGTCTGGAATAGAATTCACACAACCATTTCTAACGGCAACTTCTGGAATTATCATAAATTGTGTAAATCCTCCATCGAAATGGTAACCAATACCTTTGAGGTTCAAGCACATACTTTGTATACCCTTTCGGCAATAATAACATTCCTCACAGGGGACAGCTGGGACTACAGCTACTCTTTGGCCTATTTTATAATTCTCTACCTTTATCCCTACTTCCACAATTTCTCCGGATATTTCATGGCCAGTAATACGAGGAAAACGGATGTGTTTATGTCCATAATGATAAACTCTTATATCTGTCCCACAAATAGTACACGCTTCTACCCTAATTAAGATTTCATTCTCTGAAGGACTAGGAACAGGGATATCTTGTATTCTCAAATCCTCAATTGCATATAATACACTGGCTTTCATACTATTTCCCTTCAATTGTTTTTAATTCAAAGATTTTGTTTTATTAACTTCGCTAAATTCTCTTGTGGGTTTAAACAACATATTTCTTTTAAGACCCAATCCATCCCTTTGTCTTCCAGGTGTCTGGCAAGGTTCTCTGACTCTCTGTCTCCCTCAACCGTAAATTTAAGTGCCGCTGTAATTCCTGCACATATATTAATAGGATTAACGCCATATTCCTCACAAAATTTAGCTGCTCCTATTAAACGCTCATTAAAAGACAATTTTCTTATTGGACTCCTGCCTACCCGCTCTACTGTGTCACCAAGAGCCGGATTATCCAATCTTAAGAGAAAATCATCAATGAATTTTTCTTGTTCATACTTTTTAAAATGGTACTTTTCCACCAGGGCTTCCCCTGTTTCGAGCATAGCTCCTCGAACGGCCTGCCTAACCTCTTTATCTCGGACAGCTTCCCATATGTATTTATATCCCCATTGATAACCCACATAGGCACAAATAGCATGCCCTGTGTTATAAGTATATAGTTTTTGTTCCTGATAAGCCACAAAATTATCTACCGCTACCAGTCCTTTTATTTTCAGCACCTCACCTATAAAGGCTTTTTTGTTCGCAAATAATCGATTATATTCTTCCGCCATAATAAAAAGAGGGTTTTTGGAAGAAATTGAAGATGGAACGGGAGGAACCATCCTACTAATAATAGTTTCAACTAACCCAAGGTGAGAATTCATATACTCTAAATAAATTGGGGGGCATTCTTTTAAAAGGTAACTCCTAAAAATTTTACTTGCTTTCGGTAAATTTTCACAGAGGAGAATATTAATGGGCTTAGTAATACTGTTTTTTGCTCTTTCTATAACTCCTGAACAAACAAGAGCAGCTATAGAGGCAAGATTTTCCGGTCTAACCGCCGTTGCCATTATGTCAGCGATTTTAATCTCTTTGTTTACTCTATCCTGATCACTGACATTAACTGCCCTTATATTCTTAATAATTATCTCATAAGATTGAGTACCTAATATCTTTAACTTATATTCTTTTTTTTTATTAATTAAAGATATTAAGTCATCTCTTACCTCCACAAAAACAGTCTCAAAATCAGATTGACTTAACAGTTGCCCCACAAACCCTCTACCTATATTGCCAGCTCCAAATTGAACAGCTTTTTTCATTTTATTATCCTCTCCGTTTGATAAGACTCCGAATTCTGAGAAAAATTCTTTTTAACACCTAAATTTCACCTTTCGTATCCTTTTGGAATAACACAGATAAACCCAAAAGGAACTTCACTATTATTCACAAATTGATGGCATTAAAGAAGGTAGTTTTAGAAAAGCTAAACTATTACAAACTCATATCACTTCTTGTGCCTTGGTGGCTTAGTGGTTGAACAGTAACTTTAGATAAAAATTAGTACTGGTTTAGTTTTCCTTAAGAGATAACTCTGACAGCTTATGCATATCTTCTTTTGTATGTCTATAGAGTCTTCTATATACTTTATAATACTTCTTATATTCTTTGTGAACTTTTAGGTCAGGTTCAATTGTTTTAACTATTTTTATCCATTTTTCTCTTAAAACAGTAAAATCCTTAAATACATCAGATCCATAACCTGCCATGTATGCATCTCCATAGGGCGCACTGAACCCCTTTTCTCTTACGCATACCTGCTTTAATCCAGTAACATCACTTACTATCTGAGTCCAGATTTGATTCTCGACTCCACCACCAGCTGCGATGATTTTTTGGGGGATTATACCCATCTTTCTCATAATATCTAAATGATGCTCAACTCCATAGGCTGTTCCTTCTAAAAGAGCTCTATACAAATGTCTTTTGGTATGGGAAAGCGTGAGACCTATAATAACACCTCTGGCTAATTCATCATCTATAGGCGTTCTTTCTCCACTAAAATAAGGTAGAATAATTAATCCCTCTGAGCCTGTAGAAACCCTGGCAGCCTCGTCACTAAGAAAATGATAAGTATCTATCCCTGCCATTTTTTCGGATCCTACCTCAGTTTGAGCAAAGTTATCTTTAAACCATCGAGTAAGTGCTCCTGAAGTGGCCATTCCTCCAAGCAATGTGTATATATTAGGAACATAATGAATATTTGACCATAAGTTTATATGTGTTTTAGGATACTTTAAACAAACAATTATAGTCATAGTAGTACCATATGTAAGGAAAACTTCATCTTCTTTTATTGCACCTGCCCCTGTGGCTTCAGCAAATGCATCAGGTGCCCCTGCAATTACTGGTGTTCCTGCCTCTAATCCTGTTTCTTTAGATGCTTCGGAGGTTACTTCACCAACTAATTCAGCAGGATAATAAATATTCGGAAGAATAGAGAGAGGTATCCCTATTTTATCACATATCTTATTCTCCCATTTCATTCTTTGAAAGTTAAACAGAGGACCAAAGAATATAGCTGTAGCCATATCTATTGTATACTTTCCTGTAAGCTTGTATATTAAAAAGCTATTAGTGCTCAGTATTTTGTGAGTTTCCTTAAATTTTTTGGGCTCGTGTTTTTTAAACCAGAGTATTTTAGGACCAACTGATTGTGTGGATAGTGCTTGCCCGGAAATTTTAAATATTTCATCCTTTCCTAACACTTGATTAATCCATTTGATCTCTTTGCTTGATCGAGTATCTATTCCATAAAGAATTGCTTTTCTTAAAGACTTACCATCCTTATCTATAGGCAGCATAGTAGGAGCTAACCCACTGCATCCAATAGCAGCTATATCTTTAACACTAATTTGGGCTTGTTCAATTAAAGTCTTACAGATTTTTTTAAAATCGCTCCACCATATCCTCTCTGCATCATGTTCAGCCCAACCTTTTTGAGGCATGCTAGTGCTATGTCCAAGTGTGAGTTTACTCACAATTTTTCCTTCTAAGTTTACAAGAATGCCTTTTGAATTCTGAGTTCCTATATCTATTCCTAACAGATATTGGCTCATACAAAGCTCTCTATCTTATTTTTGCGACTCTCACTCCAAAGTTTATATAAGAGAGAATATTTTTCTTTCGGGCAAGAGTTACTAATTTGTTCTAAGATTTTGCAATTTTCCTTGATAATTTTAATAAGCTTTCCATCTTTCTCTTCTGATAGACCACAGTGCTTTAACAAAATATCATCGACATTACCAAAAAATTAAAATTTCCTCTTTCTTCATTTTTTTTCCTTAACGTTATCTTCGCATCCGTTAGGAATAATACAGATAAAGCCAAAAGGCTCCTCTTTAAAGTTTAAAAACTGGTGTAGTTCATTTGCAGGAACAAATATAGCATCTCCAGGTTTAACTTTCTTCTCTATCCCTCCACTTTTTATAATGCCCTCTCCTCTTACTACAAATATTTCGTGTTCCCAGGGGTGTTTCTCTTCCGAAGGCAGGCTTTCCTTTTTAACCTCAAAATATCTCATCTCAAAATTTGGAACTCCTATTTCTTTGGGTAATAACCATCTAATTGATTTACCGTGAGGAGTCTTTAACTCCTTTGTATCTTTAATACCAGTCACGTACATTTTATACCTCCCGTATTAATTTCACATATTTTGTAAATATTCACTGAAA
>CAZQMG010000051.1:0-12621 GCA_964594375.1 uncultured Clostridia bacterium
TGAATGAAAAAATTGAGAGATTGAAGAAAAAAGGAGTGGTTATGACTATCCAAAGGATGGCTATTCTGGAGTTTTTGGAAAATAGTGCTAATCACTCTACTGTAGAGGAGATTTACACAGGTTTAAAGAAGAAATATCTCACTCTATCTCAAGCTACTGTCTATACCAGTTTGCAGGTTTTCAAACGCGCGGGAGAGATACAGGAATTGAGCATTAGAAAGGGAAAAGTCTGTTTTGACCCAAACCCTAAACCTCACCATCACTTTTACTGCGAGGAATGTAAAAAGATTTTGGATATTAATATTGATTGTCCGTTGGCAGGAAAGCGATGGATGGAGGGACATAAAGTAAGACATGTGCAGGCATATCTCTACGGAACCTGCTCTTATTGCTTAAAGAACACAAAAAATAAATAAAGGAGAAGACTACCATGAAAACTCTAAAAGGAACAAGAACGGAGAAGAATCTCCTGACCGCTTTTGCTGGAGAATCACAAGCCAGAAATCGCTACACCTATTTTAGCTCTCAGGCACGCAAGGAGGGCTACCAACAGATAATGGGTGTGTTTCTGGAAACCGCAGGCAATGAAAAGGAACATGCTGAGAGGCTCTTTAAATTCTTAGAAGGAGGCGAGGTGGAGATTAAAGCTTCATTTCCTGCAGGGGTTATTGGAGATAGTAAAGAAAATCTCAAGGCGTCTGCTGCCGGGGAAAATTATGAGTACACGAAGATGTATCCTGAGTTTGCTGACGTTGCAGAGGAGGAGGGTTTCCAGAAAATAGCCTCTGTCTTTAGAGCAATAGCGGTGGCAGAAAAGCAGCACGAAAAACGATATTTGAATCTGCTGGAAAACATCGAAAAAGGCAGAGTCTTCAAACGGGAAAGCGTAGTAAGGTGGAAATGCAGAAACTGCGGATACATTCATGAGGGAACCGAAGCACCAGAAGAGTGTCCAGCCTGTGCACATCCCAAGGCGTATTTTGAACTTTTAGGTGAGAATTATTAAAAGTAGTAACGTTAGCGCAAGTCAGTCATAACAAAAAAGTACCCTGGAGATAGCGAAAAGGGGTACAACAGTAAATTTGTGGGGGTTCCACAGAAAGTTGAAAGAGAGGTAATGTCATGAGTGAAATAGTTGGAAAGGAAAATAGAAAACAGGTGGTATTTGAAACAGGAGAATTTTCAATAAAGGAGCTTGAAGCAGTTCTCAATACCCTGCCTGTTGATATCACCTTTGTCGATAAAGAGGATAGAGTCCGCTATTTCAGCCAGTCCAAAGAGAGGATTTTTCCCAGAACCAAGGCTGTTATTGGTCGCAAGGTTCAGCAATGCCATCCCCAAAAGAGTCTGCATGTAGTAGAAGAGATTTTAAATGATTTTAGAGAAAATAAGAGAGATAGAGCAGAGTTCTGGATCAGTTTAGAAGGACGGCTTATTTACATCCGCTACTTTGCCGTTCGGGATAAGGCTGAGAAATATCTCGGATGTCTGGAGGTAACTCAGGACATCACCGATATAAAAAAGATTAAGGGAGAAAAGAGGTTATTATAATGGATAGTCTAATAATCCATAAAAGACCAAGTTTGGAAGCTCCTCGCATGATTATAGGATTCTCAGGATGGATGGATGGGGGGGATGTCTCTACCGGGACCATAGAATATCTACAGAACAAGCTAAAAGCAAATAAGTTTGCTGAGATAGACCCGGGAGAGTTTTATATTTTCAATTTACCTGGAGGTATGGAGCAAGTAGCGCAATTCAGGCCCTATACTAAGATAAAAGAAGGTTTGTTGATTGACTTTGAATATCCTAGAAATGAGTTTTTCGTAAGTGAGAAAGAAAAGATTATACTCTTCTTGGGTAAAGAGCCGAATCTTAGATGGGATGAGTACGCAAATTGCATATTTCAATTAGGCGAAGAATTTGGTGTGAGAAAAATATACTTTGTTGGTAGTTTTGCCGGGGCAATTCCTCATAGCAGGGAGCCAAGAATAATATGTTCTTTTGTTAATGAAGAGCAAAAAGCCAACCTCAAAGAACACGATGTCAGGTTTACCAATTATGAAGGTCCAGCCAGCATTGCCACTTTACTAAACAAATTCTCAAGGGAAAAAGGAATAGAGATGACTAATCTCGTTGCAGAAATACCAGCTTATATACAGGCAAGAAATCCCCGAGCTATAGAAGCGGTAATCAAACGGTTAGTGAGAATATTGGATTTAGATATTGATTTAAACGACCTTCATAGGGCTAGCCTGGAATTCGAAAAGAATATAGATAAAGCTTTGGTGAAACAGCCAGTACTGACTGAGCAAATAAGAAAACTAGAAGATAACTATGATAGTGAAACTTTCGGTACTGACGAAGATTTCGAAAAGTGGCTCAAGCAACAAGGTATTGACAAACTTTGAATTGCTCAGTAGAGATTGTACCTGAAATAACCCATCATCCTAATTATAATAAAGTAACTGAAGTGGTAAAACAATTGATTGCCCAGGGGTGATCAACGAACCTCAAACTGGATATTGGTATGGCTGATATTGAACTCATTGGTCACTAACTGATTTATCTTTTCTAGTATCTTGTGACTTTGGCTGACCGTAATGTCCTCAATAATGACATGGGCTGTCATAGCGTACATGTGAGAAGTAATTACCCAGACGTGAACGTGGTGTATTGCCTTTATAGCGGGGATTCTTCTTTTAATAAAACTTACCATTTCATCAATATCTACATGCTTGGGTGTTGCCTCTAAGAGAATATTGGTGGATTCTGCCAGGAGTTTTCCTGCCCATATCAAAATCAAGATGCAGATGAGAATGCTAATAAGAGGGTCAATGAGGAAATTGCCAGTATAATAAATAATCAAGCCCCCTAGGACTACCGCACCAGAAGAAGCCGTATCACCGATAAGGTGGAGAAAAGCACTCTTCACATTGATATCTCCCCTCCCCACTCCGTGCAGGAGGAAGATTCCTGCTCCATTGGCTGCTAAGCCGAGAATGGCTACAAGGAGCATCTCTAACTCGGCTACCGGCTGAGGAGAGATAATTCTGAAGATGGCTTTATAGAAAATAAAGGCGGTGAGAAATAAGAGAACTATCCCATTGACAAAGGCCACCAGTACCTCTGCCCGATAAAAACCGTAGGTTTTTTCTTTGGTGACCGGTCTGGTAGCTAAAACGATGGCAAAAAAGCTCATTCCCAGGGCAAAAAGATGGGTAAGCATATGTCCGGCATCACTGAGAAGAGCAAGACTATTGGTTAAAAAACCTCCCACCACTTCTATTCCCATCACTATGGCGGTGATGATAATGACCATCTTCAGTCTGCTTACTTTGAATAACCTCACTTCATCTGGCGACTGAGAGTTTTCTTCAAGATTACTGCTCGCACATGCCGGTTCTTTATGCACCAGCGACAATTTCTTTTTTTTGAAAAAAGAGGTCATTTACGTTATCCATCTCTTAAGGAATAAATTTGTATACTTTTACCAGAATAGCTTTTCTGGCCATATTAGATATATTTGTTTTCCTTATCCTATTTGTAAATTTGAATATGTCAAAAGTTGATTTTGAGAGATGTCTTATTGCTTTTATCGGATTATGTTTTTCTTGGAGATGATTAGGCGTTATGCGATTTTCTAATGAAGGGGTAGCTTCCTTATTGCTTGAGGAATTAAATAACTTGCTTGATTTAGGATATCGACTAGTATAATAGGTAAGCAATAAGGACAGTCATAGGAGGTAAAGGGCATTATTTTACCATGCTAACAATGAAGGTACTAGGTTTGTTTGGCAGTCCGCGGCGGGGAGGCAACACCGACCTTTTGCTAGAAGAAATGTTGAGGGGGGCTCAGGCGCAGGGCGCTGAAATTGAGAGAGTTTTCCTCTCCCAGTGGAATATTTCTGGTTGTCGAGAATGTCGGAGCTGTGACGTAACTGGAAACTGTGTTACCCAGGATCAAATGCAAAGGCTCTATCCCAAGCTTCTACAGGCAGATTATATCATTTTGGCTTCGCCTATTTTCTTTTACGGGGTTACTTCCCAGGCAAAGAGAATGATAGACCGGTGCCAGGCACTCTGGGCTAGAAAGTATATTTTGAAAAAAACACCAGTGCAAGAAGAAAGCGCCAGAAGAAAAGGATGGTTTATTTCCGTAGCTGGCTCGCGAGGAGCAAAGGTGTTCGAGGGAGCAGCCCTTACAGTTAGATACTTTTTCGATGCCTTAGATGTTGAGTATGTCGGTGAGTTGACTTTCAGAAAAATAGATGCCAAAGGAGCTATCAAGAAACATCCCACAGCTCTCAGACAGGCATTCGAAGCTGGGAAGCGATTAGTTACCAGCTAGTAATTCTTTGAACTCCGTAAGGACATAATGAGAAAAAAAGGAATGAACGCTATATGAAAGTAATTTCTAGATTTTACCAGTAGCAAACTTAACCCTGAGTAATTTCTAGTAACCTCCTTGCCATTGACCCGTGCCTCAATTCATCATCTCTTATCTTGCCCAGTGCATTCATTATCTTCATATCCTCGCTTAAATGAAGACATTCTTCATAGATTTCCGCCATTTTATGCTCTATGGTAAGGACGTCCTTAAATTTTTCAAAGAGCATCTTTCTTGTATCCGCCTTTTCTCCCACTTTCTGAGTCCTTAGTCAGCCGTTCCACTATTCTTTTATGTCTGGCTGAGTCGTTTTCCAAAACAGAAAGAATCCTTTAATGGCAATATAAAGCTTTATGGGAGTTGACTTATTCCCTGCTTATACTATACTGAACATATATCAAGTTACTCGCTCTTAGATGATCACTTGAATTGCCAAAAAATCATCTTTGGCGATAAGGTATTGTTTCATGTAAAATCAATATAAGACTCTCCCGTTGTCAGACTGGAACATAGCACCTCCATATATGGCCAGAACTAGAGTTTTGGATCCCACCAGACAATAGATACTACAGTCCACTTCTCAAAAAGTAGAGTTTACTTCTTTGTTATTAAGGTCATTGTCTCCGATTCATCATAGATGAAACCTGGAAGAACGGATAGAATCTGTCAAAAATTCGAGTTCTTGGTGTAATCTTATTTGGAATCTTTCCAGCAACATAACTAGACGAGAGGCAAGCAATGAAACAAATATTACTGAGATATGCCATATAGCTTATTGCGAGAGTTCAAAGAAAACTAGCCAGAGGAGAGAGTATATGTGAAGAGGAGGTGAGGCAAATATGTGTAAGACCTGTGGTTGTACTCCCTGTAGTTGTGGGAGAGACATAGTGAAGGGTGTTTGTGAGGGATGCGGTAAGGCCTACGATGATTGTACCTGTGAGAAAAAAGAGTCTTCGGTATGATATAAACGTCAGTAGCGTGCCAATAATTAGATAAGTTCTTGCTATAGAAGAGAATGCTGGTGAAAGAGGGCAAGGTACGCCAGGTGCAGAAGAACAAAGGATATGAAGTATGCCGCAGACTTTCAAACCAAAACGAACATTAGATTGTATGGGTCTATACTGCCCGCTGCCTTTATTGCAGACTCGCGCCGAGATCGACAAGCTAGAGGTAGGTGAAGTGTTAGAGGTGCTGAGCGACGATTCGGCAGCAGAGGAGGACCTAAAGCGGTTCGCCAGGAGGACCGGCCATGAGATAATTAGATTGGAAAGAAAAGATGATCGTTTACGTTTTCTGATCAAGAAAGGAAAGTAGGAGGAGCAGGATGAAGGACAAAAACTCAATTCTGTATGTGCAAACGAGCGATGTCCCGGAAAGGCAGTATTCCCCCTTGGTTCTGGCGCAAACCGCCAAGGCAATGGATATTAGTGCAAAAGTCTACTACCTTGGCCAGGGATTGAGAACGCTACGTCGTGGACAGGCGGAGAAGATAAAACTGGGAAACTTTCCCAGCGTTTTAGAGATGATCAACAAGACCCTGGAAA
The DNA here is from genome assembly GCA_964594375.1 of uncultured Clostridia bacterium. Taxonomy (GTDB): domain Bacteria; phylum Aerophobota; class Aerophobia; order Aerophobales; family AE-B3A; genus AE-B3A. The sequence continues at coordinate 5,935 of CAZQMG010000051.1, forward strand.
TGGGAATTGAGATTTATGTGTGCGAGGCATCAAAAAAGATGTTCGGTTGGGAAACAGTCGAGCTATTACCTGGAACAAAAGTGGTGGGTGCCGGGACCCTCAACGATCTGGTCCTGGAGTCCGGGGCAACAATGTGGTTTTAACCGAGGGATTTGAACAAAAGATGTCCATTTACTTTGATTATCAATCATCAAAGCCAGTTGACCCACGGGTCATAGAGGCAATGACTCCCTATCACCGAGAGGAATTTGGGAATCCCTCATCCCTGCATATGGAAGGAGATGAGGCAACCCGGATTCTTGAAGAGTGTCGTGAGAGTATTGCCGGTTTCATCAAAGCCGAACCGGACGAAATTGTCTTTACCTCCGGTGCTACCGAATCTAACAATCTTGCTCTTATCGGATTTGCCTTGCGGAATAGAGCCAGGGGAAATAACATTATCATATCGGAGATTGAGCACATATCGATCCACAACATCGCTAAGTACCTGATGAAAAGCGGTTTTGAGGTCTCAAGGGTACCGGTCGATCAGTTCGGAAGAATAGACATGCGGAAACTCCTCGGTCGAATCACTGAAAGAACTATCCTGGTTTCAGTTGGCTATGCCAATAATGAAATCGGGACAGTCCAGCCAGCTTCAGAAATTGGCAAGTTGTGCAGGGAGAGGAAGATTGCTTTTCATTCGGATGCAGTCGCCGCCGAGGGGCTACTGCCATTGGATGTGGGGCGGGACAGAATCGACCTTTTGACTCTTTCATCCAACGACATCTACGGTCCCAAAGGACTGGGGGTAATGTATGTAAGAAAAGGGGTCCGGTTAAATCCTTTGATAATTGGCGGTGGGCAGGAGCGAGGTTTACGTTCGGGAGGCGAGAATATTCCGGGAATCGTAGGGATGAAGAGAGCAGTCGAAATAATGGAGAAAGACATGGAAGAAGAAGTAGAGCGGCTGCGCAAGTATCGTGACAGATTGATTAGAACCATACCCAAGATTATTCCCAGGTGTCATTTGAATGGACATCCAACACAAAGGCTCGCCAATAATGCTCATTTCAGATTCGAGGGTATTGAGGGGGAGTCATTACTGTTGTCGCTCAAGGATAATGGAATCTCCGTCTCAACTGGATCGGCATGTTCTTCAAAAACCCTGGAACCATCCCATACTCTAATCAGTCTGGGCCTTTTGCACGAAGAAGCCCACGGATCTTTGGAATTCACCTTGGGAAGATTCAATAAAGAAGAGGATGTTGATAGGCTCATCGATGTATTGCCGGGAGTTGTTGAAAGGTTGAGAGCATTATCACCTCTATACGAATAGGAGCAGCTAGCATGAAATCTACCCAATATTCCGAGAGAGTTTTGGATCACTTCAGACATCCCCGAAATACTGGAATCTTGGAAGGGGAAAATGTTGCCAGAGGTCGAGTTGGAAATCCTGTTTGTGGCGACTTGATGGAAATCTATATCAAAGTGAGAGACAAAAGAATACAAGACATAAAATTTAAGACATTCGGCTGTGGGTCAGCCGTTGCCACTGCCAGCATGGTTACCGAGCTAGCCAAGGGAAAGTCCCTCGCCGAAGCCTCCAAAATTACCCGCCAAGATGTCGCTGACGAACTGGACGGATTACCCCCCGTAAAGATGCATTGTTCGAATCTTGCCGCTGATGCACTGCATGATGCAATCAACAACTACCTGAACAAGGAGAAGAGAAAACCTCAATCTGTTAAGAAAGTTAGATACCAAAAAAGAGCAATCATCGGTGAAAAGGAGTTTCTGAACAAGGGAGTTTATCACAGAATCGATGACCTATCGGTTTTCAAGAACAAAAGAGTGTTGGTATTGGATAGGGGAGAAAAATCGTTAGACACGGCTGTTAAGTTAACCAAACAGACAGGCAGGGTAATATTTGTGACGTCTTCAAAAGATATTGCTGCCAATCCCGCCCTCAGAACCAGAATAAGACAATCAGATGTTAAGATTCTATATCAATCCGAAATCTTAGAGGTCAGGGGTAATAACGAGGTTGAGAGGGTTCTCATTCATAATCTTGATGAAGACGAAGAATATGAGTTGTTTGTTGATTCAGTGATTGTATTGCAAAAAAAGCGGCATTCGAGTGAAAACAAAATCAACTAGGTTGTGAATAACTATTAGGAGGCAAATATGACCGAACTAAAACAAATTTACAAGTGTAATGTCTGCGGGAATATTGTTGAGGTTCTCCATGCAGGCGCAGGAGAACTGGTCTGTTGCGGTGAGGCTATGCAGCTCATGGAAGAAAAAAGAGAAGATGTCGGTCAGGAAAAACATCTTCCGGTAATAGAGAAGACTCCAGGCAAGGTGACGGTTAGGGTGGGAAGCATCCCTCATCCCATGGAGGATAACCATTACATCGAATGGGTAGAGGTGGCATCTGACGGGAAAGCCTACCGTGAGTTTCTAAAACCCGGGGACAGTCCAGAAGCAACCTTCGAGATCAAAGCTGAAAAGATTACAGCCCGTGAATACTGCACTCTGCATGGGCTATGGAAAAAAGTAGAGGGCTAGTGATTAACAGGAGAAGATGTCAGTTGACCTTACTCTAAAAATCGGGGGAGAGGCAGGACAGGGCATGCAGACCATCGGCTATGTTTTGTCTAAAACCTTCGCTAGAGACGGATTTTACCTATTTGCCAATCAAGACTATATGTCACGCATCAGGGGAGGACATAACTTTTTCCAGATAAGAGTCAAAGAGAAGCCCGTATATGCGTTGTCGGAAAAGGTAGATATCTTAATTGCTTTAGATAAAGCTACGGTTGAGTTGCACCGCCCTGAACTAAAAGAAAAAGGGGTCATCATTTTTGATGGTGAGTATATCGATATTTCCGATCAGCCGCCTCATCTGCTGAGCGTTCCTCTGGAGCGTCTGGCCCGAGAAGAAGGGGGGAATAAGCTATTCAGCAATTCGGTGGCGGTGGGGAGCGCCTTAGGAATTCTTGCTTATCAATTAGATATTTTAGCTCAGGTATTGAAGGAGGTATTTAGTAAGCAAGGAGAGGAGATTACCCAGAATAACATTAAAGCAGCTAGAGCAGGATACGATTTTATGCAGAAGAACTATAAGGATTTTCAGCTTTTCCCGCTTAAATCGGGCAGAAGCGATAAAAAGATGCTCATCAGCGGTAATGAAGCCCTGAGCCTGGGAGCCATAGCCGCTGGTTGCAAATTTATGTCTGCCTATCCCATGACCCCTTCCACCGGAATCATCACCTATCTGGCGGGAAAGGCTAAGCAGTGTGGCTTGGTTGCTGAACAGGCTGAGGACGAGATTGCCGCCATCAATATGGCTGTTGGAGCATCCTTTGCCGGGGTGAGGGCTATGGTGGCTACCTCGGGAGGAGGATTCTCCCTGATGGTGGAGGCCCTGGGTCTAGTCGGTATGACTGAGACCCCCCTGGTTATCGTAGAAGCTCAACGCTCTGGCCCCAGTACCGGGCTTCCCACCCGAACCGCTCAGGCGGACCTGGAGTTTGTACTGCATGCTTCTCAAGGCGAGTTTCCCCGGGCTATTTTCGCTCCGGCTACTGCAGAAGATGCCTTTTGGTCAGTGGTCAAAGCTTTCAATGTGGCGGAGAAGTATCAGGTGCCGGTAATCATCATGAGTGATCAGCACCTGGCTGACTCCTACCTCACCTGCAAAAAATTTGATCTCAGTAAAGTGAAGATTGAGAGAGGAATCATTTCTGATACGGAATTGGCTAAAATCAAAGACTATAAACGTCACCGATTTACTCAATCCGGCATTTCTCTTAGAGCTCTTCCTTCCCAAAAAGGCAGAATCGTAATTACCGATAGTGACGAGCACGATGAGGAAGGCCATCTGACCGAGGATCTGGAGATAGCAAATAAGATGGCTCAAAAGCGTCTTAAAAAAAGGGAAGGCCTGGCCAGAGAGATTGAGCCTCCTAAAGTTTATCCCCATGAGAATACTGAAATAGTCCTTATTGGATGGGGATCAACCTATGGAGCTTTGAGAGAAGCGTTGGATGTTTTAATCAACCAGGGGATGGATATTAGTTTGATGCATTTCCAGGAAATATGGCCTTTTCCTACTCAGTTCGTAACTTCTATCCTCAGTAAGGTAAAGAAGAGCTTCTGTGTAGAGAATAATGCTACCGGACAACTGGCTCATATCATTCAAGCCGAGACCGGCAAGCAGGTAACGGGAAAAATCCTTAAGTTCGACGGACGTCCTTTTAGCCCTCAATATGTCATTAGGGAATTAAAGAAAAGGAAGGAGTAGATTATGCTTGCTATCGATGATTACCAGGGTCAGGCTACTGCCTGGTGTCCAGGCTGTGGCAATTTCGGTATTCTTCAAGCGCTAAAGAAAGCCCTGGTAGACCTTAAGTTAGAGCCTCATCAAGTATTAATCGTCTCCGGAATTGGTCAGGCTTCTAAACTACCTCACTATATGAGATGCAATACTTTCAACGGTCTTCATGGAAGAATCCTTCCGGTGGCCACCGGGGCTAAGATAGCTAACCAGGAGCTAGTGGTCATCGGCGTAGGAGGAGATGGAGACAATTACGGAGAAGGAGGCAATCATTTTCTTCATACCATTCGTCGGAACATAGACATAACTCTGCTGGTTCATAATAACAGGGTTTATGGGCTAACCAAGGGGCAAGCCTCCCCCACTAGCGATCCCGGGTTTATCACCAAGGTTCAACCGCAAGGAGTGATTTCATCTTCTTTTAACGCTCTTTCTCTGGCTATTTCCCTGCATGCTAGTTTCGTAAGCAGGAGCTGGTCCGGTGATATAGATCATCTCTCCTGGCTTATAAAGGAGGCCGTTCAACACAAAGGATTTTCTCTCATCGACATTTTGCAGCCCTGTATAACCTTTAATAAGAAGAATACCTACCGCTGGTATAAAGAGAGAATCTATAAACTAGCTGAAGAACATAATCTCACCAATAGACTGGCTGCTTTTGAAAAAGCTGAGGAATGGGGAGATAAAATACCCATTGGTATTTTTTACCGAAAGCAAAGAGCAACTTTTGAAGATCAACTGGCTGGCCTCAGAAAAGGTCCCTTATTTAGGCAAAGACTGGATCCTTCTCAGGTCATTCCTTTACTGGAAACTCTGTCCTGATGCTTGTGCATACGAGGGTGAGAAACGTATCTGAAACATTTATCTGTTCCTTCTCTATTGACAACATACCCTGATTTAGATTACACTTATAGAGTCGTGCGTGGACAAGATATCATTTGATTAAAAACGGAGTCTATAAATAATGAGTATTCAACTGCAGTTTCTGGGAGCGGCTCAAAATGTGACTGGTTCAAGTTATTTGCTCGAGGTTAATAGCAGCAAGATACTGATAGACTGTGGTCTTTATCAAGAAAGAGAGTTCAGGTCCCGGAATTGGGAGCCCTTCCCCATTGATCCCAGAGGGATAGATGCTGTTTTGTTGACTCATGCTCACCTGGACCATTGCGGGCTTCTGCCTAAGCTGGCTAGAGAAGGATTCACTGGAAAACTCGTATGCACTCGGCCCACTGAAGAGATAGTCAAAATCGTTCTTTCAGATTCTGCACGCATTCAAGAAGAGGATGCTCGCTTTAAAAAGAAAAGACATAAACGGGAGGGAAGGAAAGGTCATTATCCGGAGCAGGCGCTCTATGGTAGAAGAGATGCAGAAAAAGTTTTTTCTCTCTTCGAGTCGGTGGATTATGAAGAGCAAGTTGCTTTAAGTAGCACAATTAACGTGACTTTTCACGACGCTGGACACATTCTCGGCTCTTCAATGATTAAAGTGAAAGTTGTGTCCCACAGAGGAGAGAGGACTATCCTGTTTTCCGGTGATGTGGGACGCTGGAATAAACCAATAATCCGTGACCCCAGTCTGATTGAAGAGGCAGATTATATTTTAGGAGAATCAACTTATGGAGATAGACTTCATGAGGATCCTTCTGATATTAAGGGTAAACTCTGTGAGATTATTAACTGCACGGTGGAAAAAGGGGGCAATGTGATTATCCCCAGTTTTGCTATAGAGAGAACCCAGGAACTTATGTATCACCTGAGTGAACTTCTACATGAGGATCGTATTCCCCATCTGCTAGCATTCGTCGACAGTCCTATGGCAATCAATGTTACCGAGGTATTCAAGCATCACCGGGAATATTTTGATAAGGAGATGCTCAGGCTCATAGACAACAACAAGTCTCCCCTGCATTTTCCATCACTTATTCCAACGCGAAGAGTTTCCGAGTCCAAAGCCATAAACCGCATCAAGGGTTCCTGCATTATCGTTGCTGGCTCGGGGATGTGTACCGGAGGAAGAATAAAGTACCATCTTGTGAATAACATTTCTCGTCCGGAAAGCACTGTCCTTTTCATAGGCTATCAGGCACGAGGAACACTGGGACGTGAGATAGTCGAGGGTGCAGAAAAGGTAAGGATCCACGGCCAGATTCGTCCGGTCAAAGCTAGTATTAGACGAATTAATGGTTTCTCAGCTCATGCTGACCAGAGTGAATTACTGAGGTGGTTTTCTGGTTTTCGAGCTCAACCGAAACAGCTGTTCGTTGTGCACGGCGAGCAAAAAGTAACCGAACTATTTGCCGGAGTAGTTCAAAAGAACTATAATTGGAATGTTTCAGTTCCCCAATACCTGGATAAGGTTACCCTGA
>CAZQMG010000052.1:0-11500 GCA_964594375.1 uncultured Clostridia bacterium
TTTCTTTCTAGCGTATAGCGGGTAGCGTTTAGCGTATAGGATAAATCATTAAAGCAAAAACCACAAAGCTAAAAAAGATAAATGATAATTCATGTCTTGTTTTTTATTGATTTATTGACTGAATGATTAAAACATCTGAATATAAAATATATTGTTTTATCGATGGACTATGAACATCCGTTATAGTTTTGCGTTTTTGTTTTTCACTATCCGCTAAACGCTATACGCTCTCTTCTAAGGAATATCCTTCGGTAGATCGTATAATTTCATAGTTCATCCACAGGTTTTAATCAATGGACTATGAACTACACGAGAGGATTGAGGTGAGGGGATACGAGCAACAAACGACTAGCAACGGATTTCGATTCACCGTTCCCTAACGACTACATGCTTTATAGCAGGCAACATAGTGATTTCCGCCTACATCCATAAGAGAAGGCTCCTTTTCCTTACATTTTTTCATTGCCAGCCAACATCTGGGGTGGAAATGACAACCGGAGGGTGGAGAAACAGGACTGGGTACATCACCCTGAAGAACAATTCTTTCTTTTTTTATTTCTGGATTCGGGATAGGGATAGAGGAGAGAAGAGCACGAGTATAGGGATGAATAGGCTTCTTAAATAACTCAGTTGTATCTGCCAATTCAACAATTTTTCCCAGATACATTACAGCTATTCGGTTGCTTATATGCTCTACTACTAACAAATGATGCGTAATGAAAAGGTACGTAAGATTGAACTCTACTTGCAGATCCTGAAGTAAATTAAGAATCTGAGCCTGGACTGAAACGTCTAGAGCAGAAGTTGGTTCATCCAGAACGATGAACTCTGGATCAGTCGCTAAGGCTCGAGCTATGGCGATTCTCTGTCTTTGTCCACCACTAAATTCATGCGGATAGCGAAAAAGATGGTCAGAGGTGAGGCCTACTCGTTGGAGAAGGCTGAGTACCTGCTTCCTTAGTTGAAGGCCCCTAGCCAGGTGGTGGACTTTCAGGGGTTCACTCACAATGTTCTTAATGAGCATGCGTGGGTTTAAGGAAGAGGAAGGGTCTTGAAAGACTATCTGCATTCTCTTCCTCATATTTTTCAGTTTGAAGCCTCTGAAGGTCGCTAAATCGTATCTGTTGGGATATGCCTCAGGCTTTCTCAGGTCAGGACCACTCCTTCTTTCCTTTTCGCTTATCCTGACCTTCACCTCTTCAGGAGCATCAAAATAGATATGTCCGGAAGTCGGCTCAAGTAGTCTCAGAAGCGTCTTACCGAAGGTGGTTTTTCCGCAACCCGACTCGCCAACTAATCCCAGGCATTCCCCTTTCCTGATTTTCAGACTAACTCCATCTACAGCTTTGATCTGCCCTACCTCTTTTTTTAATACTCCACCTCTAATGGGGTAATATTTTTTAAGGTTTTGCGTCTCAAGTATCATTTTTTTCTGTTTCTTGATGATGAATATAACAGGCCACGAAATGACTCTTTTCTATTTCTTTTAGAGCAGGTTTCCTTTTGGAACATTTGGTCATTACAAAAGAACAGCGGGGGTGAAAACGACATCCAGAAGGAGGAGATATGAGATTGGGCACATTGCCCTTGATGCTGCGGAGGCGCTCTTTGCAGCCGGGGCGGGGGACGGCTTCTAGTAATCCTTGCGTGTATGGATGGAGAGGTTTTCGAAAGAGCGAGTCAACTGGAGCTACCTCCACTATGTGACCGGCGTACATAACTACTGCTCTTTCACACATCTCGGCTACCACCCCTAGATCATGAGTAATGAAGAGAATGGATGTCTTGAGTTTCTCCCTGAGTCCTCGTACCAGATCGAGAATCTGCGCTTGGATGGTGACATCAAGATTGGAGGTGGGCTCATCTGCTATCAGAAGGGTAGGGGAACATGCCAGTGCCATGGCAATAACCACTCGCTGTTGCATGCCGCCGCTCAGCTCGTGGGGATATCTCCTCACGACTTCTTCTGGATGTGGTATTCCCAACATTCGCAGAAGTTTGATCGATTCTGTTCTTGCCTGATTAACCATCCTTCTCTTGTAGCTTCTCACTATGGGAAGAAAAGTGAGTATTGCCAATAAAAAAGAGGAGGGATTCCCTCTCATCCTGAGGTAGATACTCCTTTCCATATTAAGGATACTTCGTCTAAAAAATGAGCTCCCTTTTCGGAGGTCCTGCTCGATTTCTTTTAAAACACCCTGGCAAAGCTCCTTTTGTCGATGAAGAAGGAAACTCTCCGAGACCTGGTCATTTACTGAGTAGACAGGGTTTAGAGCCTCGCTCGCCTCCTGAAATATCATCGAGATTTCATTTCCTCTCACTTTTTGCATGAGGAGCTCAGTCTGATCGAGGAGATTGATCGGATGTTTTGACTCACTCGATTCATCCTGAAGCCGAAGGACCACTTCTCCTGCCTCGATCTTTCCAGGCGGACGAATGAGTCGCAGGATAGAAAGGGCCGTCACACTCTTTCCACACCCGGTCTCTCCCACCAAACCCAGTATTTCCCCTTCTCTTATACTAAAGTTGATTCCATCTAAGGCATGAACAATTCCTTCATAGGTGTAGAAATTAGTCTTGAGATCTTTGATTTCAATCAGTTTTGGCAAAAGCTATCTCCTTCTCAGGCGAGGATCCAAAATGTCCCGAAAGGCATCTCCCAGGAGGTTCCACCCCAGAACAAAAAAGAGCATGAACAGGCCCGGAATGGTGATGGTGTGCCAGTAGGCAAGAGGGTTTTGTGGTGGTCCTACGATCCAGTTCCGGGCGAAGCTCACCATTTGGCCCCAGTCAGCATAGCCCACCGGAGCCCCCAGACCAAGAAAACTCAATGCCGCAGCAACCAGAACGACTGCTCCTATATCTAAGGAAGCCAGGATGAGCATAGGATAGACAGAATTTGGCAGAATATGTTTTAAGATAATAAGAGCATTGGAACATCCTACTGCTCGAGCGGCAGAGACATAGTCCTCTTCTCTCACTTGCAGTATTTCCCCACGAATTAATCGGGCATAAATGGGCCATCCTACAATAATGAGAGCTTTGACCACATTGTCAAGGCTGTGGCCTAGGGCAGTAACAATCGCCATGGCCAGGATTAGAGTGGGAATAGACATAAAGATATCTACCAGTCGCATGATAATCTCGTCCACCAGTCCGCCATAGTAGCCAGCCAAACTACCCAAGAATAGACCAATAAGTATAGTAGCTCCCACAACCATGAAGCCAATTCGAAAGGCAGTTCTGGTTCCCCAGATGACGCCGTAGTAGACGTCGTATTGACCCTCTGTGGTCCCAAACACATGCTCCGCCGAGGGTGGCTGCGGCGCCGCGGCATAACCGTCTCGAGGAATATGGTAGGGTTCATGCAGACGCTTGGGTGGCGCGAGCTGAGGGGCTAGCATCGCGATCATAGCAAAGATTAGGATCAGAGCAAGTCCTACCAGGGAAAGGGGACTTCTGGTTATTCGATGAAGCGAAAATTTGAGTTCTTTCACTCGCGGCTTCACTGATTTGCCAAGTTCATTCCAGAATTGATATTTCGATTTCGGTTCTCTCATTTTAGTGTAACTCGAGGATCTATATAGGCATAGAGCAAATCAACTACCAGATTGGTGACCACAAAAAGGATCGCATTGAAGAGGACCGCACAGAGGATTGCTGGAATGTCCAGTTGAACGGCTGCTCTAGCCCACCACCATCCCAGGCCTTTGCGGCTGAAAATGGTCTCAGTAATCACTACCCCACCTGCCAGACCCGCAATCAACCAGCCGGAGACGGTCACTACCGGTATCAACGCATTCCTGCGGGCATGTCTCTTTACTACGGTAGCCTCACTGGCCCCCTTAGCTCTGGCAGTAGTGATATAGCCTCTTCCCAGTGCCTCCAACATACTTGATCTCATAATACGCATTACCAGGGCACACTGAACCACGGTGAGAGTAATCACGGGCAAGACAAGGTGTCTCAGAGCATCAAGAAGGATCCAGAACTTCCAGTTTAGCAAGGCATCAATGGTGTTGATTCTGGTATAACGAACAAACTCTGCCGACTGGACGTAAAGATTGGCCTTGGTACTCAAGGCTTCCGGCGGAAGTAGACCGCGGAAGTACCCGTAGAAAATCATCAGGAGCATCAGGCCAAACCAGAAAGTAGGGAGAGACCAGCCAATGATGGCCAGGGTGCGGGTAGTATGGTCTATTAGTCTGTTTTGATGTACGGCAGAAACACTTCCGAGCCAGATACCTATTACGATGATCAGCGGAGCAGAGAAAAGAGCGAGCTCAATTGTATTGGGCAGGAAGTAAAAAAGAGCCTTTAGTACGGGTCTCTGGGCAGTTATTGACCAACCGAGGTCACCACGAAGGAGCGCTTTGACCCAATAGTAATACTGAACATGGATAGGAGCATCCAGGTGATGGGTCTGAATTATCTCCTGGAGATCTCTTAATTGCTTAACGTCGGTTATGAATACGCTGGCTCTTTGCTCGGGGCTGAAGAGAGAGAGAATGGCAAATACAAGGATGCTGACGCCGAAAAGCACTACGAATAGAAGCAATAGTCTTCTGATGATGTATGTCTTCATCAATGTTCGCCCTCGTAATGCTGCGGATATTTACGGGTCTCTGGTGGCCCATCCTGGGGATGCCCGGTCTTTTCCTTATCTGCAAGAAACAGTTCGGCGGCCCGGTCTGTACTCTTTTTGAACGGGCCGCCCTGTTTATCATCGAAATATTTGACTTATCCCTTCCAGATGGAATAGAGGTATGAGCAGGTGTTGGAGTCGGGAATGACGGCATTGTAGTACCAGCCCTTTACCCAATCGCGCTCGTATCTACGTTGTAAAGGTTGATTGAGACCGATACTGGGAACATCCTCGTAGTAGATGGCCTGAAGCTGGTAGTAGATCTCCTGCCTCTTTGCCGGATCAACGGTAGCGATGCCTTCCCCGATCAGTCTATCCACTTCGGGATTGCTATAACTCTGGAACTCGGAGAAGGTGCCGTGAGTGTGCATGAACGGATAGACGAAATTGTGAGGATCAGCGTAATCCGCTCCCCAACCGATAATAAAGAGAGTTAGCTTGTTGGCAATGAGCTCGTCCAGGTAGGTGGCCCATTCTACCGGTCTTACCTCAATACTGAATTTGGGATTGAGGGCTTCGACATTGTCCTCAAACATATGAGCGGCGGTTCTCCTCTGAGCGTTACCGGTATTGTAGAGAATGGTAAATTTGAAGCCATTTTCCCACACTTGGCCTCCCCACGCCTTTTGGAAGTGTTCTTCCGCCTTGGCTCGGTCACGGGAATACACGGGCTGTTCCGGATTGATATAGGGAAGTCCGTTGATTATTGGACTGGAAGGCTGTGAGGCCTCATTAAAATAGACATCGCGTAGGAAGACATCCCAGTCAAAAGAGTAGGAGAAGGCAAGCCGTATGTCCTTATCGCTGAAGAAATCAGGGCTAATTCCCTGGCCGTCCAACTGTCCGTTCCCGATGTCGGTATTGCCCTCTGGGTTTATTTCAAAATTGTAAAAGGCTCCGGTGACGACTAGACCGGGCAAATCCTTGTGGATACGAATACCCTCGATTCCCTCCATTTCCTCAATGTACTGAGTGTCAACCTCGACTACATCTACGTCACCGGCCAGGAACATCAGTTTCCGGGTAGTCCACTCCTCTATATACTTGAAGACCACCCTTTCAAGCTTGGCTGGCTGTCTCCAGTAGTCATCGTTTCTTAGCAGCACCGTCTCCACTCCCGGGTCCCATCGCTCCAGCTTAAAGGGTCCGGTGCCACAGGTGACTGCATGGAGTATCTCTTCTCCGGGAGCCGGTCCATTGAAATCCTGCCAGGTCTCTGCCGTTCCATCCCAACCCCCGTTTTCCGTCACGAATTTCTTATTGACGATTCCGCCCCAGCTACTGGCCAGAATGGCCAGGAAGGGTGGATAAGGGGCCGCAAGACGAAAGACGACGCTGTCCCCCATAACTTCTATTGCATTGTCAATATCGGCGAAATCAAGCGAAATCTCACCATCGCTGTCGCGGCTTCCTCCGATTCCCAAGAGGGGTTCGAAAATCATCCAGATTGGACCACCGCTTCGGTCCTGAACCATCGCTCTCTCAAAGGTGTATTCAACATCTTCTGGAGTCAGTATCTCTCCGTTGTGAAATTTCACACCCTGGCGGATGGGGAATATATAGGTCATCCCGTCCGCAGAGACCAGGCCGTTGTCTACGCTGGGAACCCTGGTTGCCAGCATCGGGACGAACTCGCCAGTTTTTTCACCGTCAAAGAAAATCAGAGGTTCGTAGATATTCATTATTCTCGATCCACTGGCTGTGTCGTAGGCGTAGGCGGGGTCAAGTGAGTCCACGGTTCCATAGTCTGCTATAATTAAAGTATCAGGATTCTTTATCTCCTGGGCCAATCCTGCTATTGTTACACCTAGAAGCACGCTAACAGCTATTAATATCAACATCCATTTATTCTTCACTTCGTATACCTCCTTACCTAGTAGTCTATTTCATAAGTTCTGTTACGTATTCTGCTGGACAGTATGGGCCTCTTTCTTCGTGTCAGAAGACCACAGAAAGCCTCAATAATACGCTACATTATTTATGAAGAGAACCACTTAGTCTGCAAAACTAAACCTTTCCCAATCTTTTTTTCTATAAGCAATTCACCTCCCTCCCTTACAAATTTGTGTCAATCTAACGATTAAAGACAGTCTCTTTATCTGACTTTTTATTTATATTACAAAGTTCTTGTGAAAAGTCAAGGAACTCCTTGACCACTTAATTTTAAATTAATAATATAGTAAGGGCTGCCTTGAGAAAAGGAGGTTTTTCCTAAGAAACAATAAAGGAGGCCAATAGTAGAAAATAGGTAAAAATAGGGATGCAAAGGAGAGCTAGCATGAGTGACCTGACTATGAAGATTGAGGAGATGAAGGTCGAAAAAGACTCTCTTGCTATTTTTTGGCTTTCGCAAGGTAGTTTTGTCTTTAAGACAGAGCATGGCAAGATAATCTATATAGACCCCTATCTGTCAAATAGTGTGGGAAGAGTATATGGGCAAAAGAGGCTGGTACCTATTCCTATCCCACCAGAGGAAGTGAGAGCGGATTCAGTGGTAATAACGCACGACCATCTCGATCACCTCGATCCAGATACAATATTGCCCCTCTCAAAAGTATGTGATGCCAGGTTCCTGGGTCCTCTTTCCTGCGTTTACCATCTTCTGGAAATCAAGATTGATGGGGATAGAATAATCGAGATCAACAGAGGAGAAACTAAAGTAGTTGAGGGTATGAAGATAAGTGCTGTGCACGCTGAACACACCGAGGACAGTGTTGGCTATGTCTTTGACTTTGATGCGATAAAAGTGTATATTTCGGGGGATACTAAGAATAATGAGAAGCTTAAGAAAGTGGCTTCTTTTTGTCCTGATGTAGCGTGGATGAATGCAATGAATGAAATTAGTCCTTAAGGCAATTTAGGGTGAAAGGTAAAAAAATGACAGATGTAAAAAAAAGAAAGTTACTAAGAGAGGACTTACAGGAAAATGAAGGCGTTCTGCGTCTGGCTCCAGCCTGGGTTCCCAGGTCATTTTTAATCCCAGGTAGGCGACTGAAGCTGGATACAAGGGATATTTATGCTCTTGGTATTGATAGAGGAGGCATTGACGAGAGATGGCTTGCTTCTACCACTAATGCAGACAATGGGCCAGGAACGCCTGAGGATGAGGGTTTAAGCTATATTGTCATAGACGGTGAAAAGGTGATTTTACTCAAAGAAGCAATTGAGCTAGAAGGTGACCTTATTCTGGGAAAGGAGACTATGGGAAAATTTGGAGGCTGGAAAGTATTAACCAAGTTTTTTGACAATCTAGGCCCTATTCCTCATCACCTTCATCAAAATGATGAGCAAGCAAAATTAGTGGGTAGAAAAGGAAAGCCCGAAGCCTATTACTTCCCCAGGCAGCTCAATTTTGTGAATAATGACTTTCCTTATACCTACTTTGGCTTTGCTCCAGGAACAACAAAAAAGGATATTAAAAGATGCCTGGAACGCTGGAATGAAGGTGATAATGGCATCTTGAACTATGCGCAAGCCTATAAGCTGGAGCCAGGAACGGGCTGGTCAGTTCCCCCCTGCATTCTTCATGCTCCTGGTTCTTTAGTTACTTATGAAATCCAGGGCCCGAGTGATGTCTTTGCTATGTTTCAGTCAATGGTTGAGAACAGGCCCGTCCCCTGGGATTTACTGGTGCATGACGTACCAGAGGATAAGCATTATGACCTTGATTTTATTGTTGAGCTCATTGACTGGCCAGCTAATCTTGATGAGCATTTCAAAAAGAATCATTATCTTAAGTCGCTACCGGTAGGTAATACAAAAGAGGAAGGATATCAGGAAATGTGGATCACTTATGGCGCAGGCGATATATTTAGCGCCAAGGAGTTAACCGTATTTCCGGATAGAAGTGTAACCATAAAAGATAATGGTGCTTATGGACTGGTTGTGATACAGGGACATGGAAGTGTGGGTAAAATGCCGGTAGAATCTCCATCCCTTATCAGGTATAATGACCTTACCCATGATGAGCTCTTTGTTTCTAACGAGGCGGCCAGAAGGGGAGTAAGAATTACCAACAAAGGCTATGAGAATCTGGTTATTTTGAAACACTTTGGCCCGGGAACAAATCCTGATGCTCCAGGAATTGAAAAATAGGCGTCTTTATTCCTCTCGTTGTGGTCTATTCTTGGAGCTCCTAAAAGTAAACACCAATTTTCTGACTGTTCCTTTACCGATGTTTATTTTTCCAGTATATCAAGGGCTTTTTCCCCTCCAATCATTCTCTGGTAAAAGCCGATTACTCTTCTCAGACAGTCCTCATTACTGCTCAAATATGTTTTTTGTTTAGAACCCGGAGGAGTCCAGAGAGAAAAGTCCTCAAATATTTGTGTTATCTTTTTTTCAATCTGTTTTTCATCTTTTTCTCTGATGTCGAGCAGCAATTCAGGGATAGTAGGATTAGGATCAGTAAAGCGATAAGTTGCTCCTAGGTCATCTTTGCCCAAATAGGTATCTCCATCCCGCTTAGTAGGGGCTAAATATCTGAAAACAGTAGCCAGGGCAAAGGCTAGTTTATCTTTGAATTCTTCGGAAGCAGTAGTATAATGTTTGGAGATAATGGTAGGAGCAACTCTTTCTCTTAATTTTAAAGTATGATTAATATTAACTCTAACTGGGTCATCTTCTAATTCACTGATTCTTTTTACAAAACTGAAGGCATACTTTGCTGCATCCTCGCCTTCAATGGGTATATCTTTTTCTACAATTCGAGCATTGCCGCAGACCACTGTCCGCAAGTACTCTTTAATGATAGGATTATTTGCCGCCGCATTTATTTTTTTATATCCAGATAACTGTGCCAAATGAGTTATAAAAGGAATATGAACCGAGTTAAGTAATCTTAATTTCCAGTTATGGTAAGAGTTAATACTACCTCTGGTAACAATTACTCCCCCGTGGGTGAGTTCAGAAAAAGGCACCCTCAATCTTCCCTTGGCATCTCTAATCACTAATGACCATTGTTCTGGCATCTTTTCGGTATAAGTAATTAAGTGGTCTTCTTTGCCAATTCTCTTTTCAGCTTCTTCCTTTATTGCCTCAGGAACAGCAGCGGGGTCTGGCACTACTCTATCTCCCATCTCGTCCAGGAAATCAACCTTATTTTCCAACCAGGATAGATAGGGGAGATTTTCTTTTTCTCTGGCATATTCTTCTTGGATGTCTCTCACTATTTGGCCATTACCTTTGAGATTATCTGTGTCCATTACTGAGATGGTGCTTTTCGGGTCATGCTCGCTAAAGTAACTAAATAGAGTTTCTGCCAGAATATCCATACCAATCTCTCCTTTTCTTATACCTGCTTCGGTAACTCCTACCAGAATTAGGTCTAAATCATTTTTCACCTGCTCGAGGAATTGTTCCTTTCCTTCCCTTGTGGATAAAGCACTGGCGCCTACCACACTCTCTATTAATTTTATACCCGTTATTCCCCCCACCTTAAATGTAACCACATGGTATAATCCACCCTGTTGATTCAATGCCTCAGCTTTTGAGCTGTGTCTTGGCTGACCAATAAAGATTCCACCTTTATATTTACCCATCTTAATTAAATCATGGATATACTCATGAGTTAAAGCTCTTTGCAATCCACCAGCACCAATAGCCAGTATTTTAACTTCTAAGGAAGGTTTCTTCCTGGTCAAGAGTGGCAGGCTCATTTATCTTCCTCTTCCATTATCAGGAGTCGTCCTTGCGGATCAAATCTTTCATACATAGCTTTTCTTAGCGGCTGTCTTTCTCTATAAGATGCCTGGTGCTCGTAACCTGGCTCTTGCCAGGGAGGGTTAGGGGGAAGGGCCTGGTCAAATTTTACCATAAGCTCCTTCTGGTAACTACCGGCAAAGGTTTTCTCAAAAAATCTAGGCAGTGCTTCTTCTACCAATCTTTTCCAGGATTCGGTTTCTTTACCCGGAATAATAGGATAAAAAAGTGCGCCATTTGCTTCAGCTGCCCTTCTGTCTCCTGGGGCATCGCCTAACATCAGCATTTCATCGGATTTGTATTTACCCCTGGCAGCTATTCTGATATGCTCTTCTTTCTTACCCATTTCTTGTCCGGCAAGGACTCTTACATAATTGTTTAGATTATGTTCTTTCCATTCTCTATCTAATGCCTCATAAGGTGTTTGCGAAACTACTATTAGGTCAGCATTTTCAGAGGCTAGTGCCAGAGTTTCCCTTACATGATCGAAGGGAGGAATATTGTTGATTTTTTCTGCTATAGTTGAATTTACTGCTTTACTCCAGGCCAGGAGTTTGGATGAAGAACTCTCCCTTCTTTCTTGCACATATTCTTCCAGGGTAGGATTACCTAAGGATATATCCTTGTATTTTTTAACATAGGCATCCAGGGTAGTTGTATCGGGAAGAGTAATTCCTTGTTCCATTGTCATTTGCTTTATCTCTGGTATTTCGGTGAGAAAACGGTATATATGCTGCAAGGCAATAAAGCGATTACATCCTCGCATCCTGGAGAAGAGGTTAACAAATTCAGCCACCTCGCGTATATATGATTCAATACCCCATAGCTGATGAAATTCCATAATCTTTGGATGAAAAACTACAATTTGTTTGGGATTCATAGAATCAAATACACAGCCGTCCGAATCAATAGCAATAAGAAATTCCTTTTTCCTAGGGAAGTTTTTTAATCTCTCTGTTGCCACCTTCAATTCCTCTCTATTCATTTACCTCTCCTTTTCTCTTGGATATGCAGATATTATAACTTTTCTTAATTCTTGCGTCAAGAAAGAACCCCTTGACTGGTCAATGTTAAACTAATAAGATATTAACTGCTGCTTTGATGAACTAGGAAATTATATGGTCTACCGAAGGACATTTTCTGAAGAAGCCTTAT
>CAZQMG010000053.1:0-11150 GCA_964594375.1 uncultured Clostridia bacterium
AAATTTTTCCTCAAGCTCTCTCCCCACTGCTTTCACCCCTAGAGTTTCACTTAAATAATGTCCAATAAAGATAACATTGACCTTTTCTTCTTTGGCCATCCAGTAGTAGCTATGTGCTGGCTCACCGGTAATATAGGTATCCAGACCCTCTTCAATAACTTGAGGAAGAAACTGGATTGCTCCTCCAGCTACATAGCCCATTCGTTTGACTTTTTCAGGACCAAAATTCCAGACAATAGGTTTTGCCTTCAATTTACCCCTTAAATCATTTACTATCTCTTCTAATTTACGACAAGGGTCAAAAAATATTTCTTTGCCGAAGAAAAGACCGTTATCTTCTCCAAAATCTCCCTTAATAGGCCAGTTAAGTGATCCAACCGCCTGGACATTATTACCCAGTTCGGGATGTGAATCTAAAGGAAGGTGAGCCACATAAAGAGCTATATTCTTGTCCAGAAGAAATCTCATCCTTTCATAAGTCCAGCCGGATATAGGAAAAGGCTTACCCCACCAGAGTCCATGGTGAACGAAAAGAAAATCTGCTCCTATTCTTCCTGCTTCTTTAAAAGCGTCTAATGAGGCATCTACTGCTAAGGCTATCTTATTCACTTCGCCTTTATTGTCCACTACCAAACCATTAAGAGATTTATCCTCAATCTCCTTAATCTTTAGTATTTCATCTAGATAGCTGGCTAATTCTCTGGTCTTCATTATTTATCCTCCTTAATTTCTCCCTAGGATTATCCTCTATCCTTGACTCCACTACTATTCGAATTTTCCCCTCGCTTTGATACTCCAAATTAACTCAACTATTCCATCTTCCCCAGGTCAATCAACAAGGCTGGCGTACTAATTGCATGCTTTTCTGCTCCGATGACAGATCTATCCATTTTTTCCCTTTCTTCCAGATCCTATGGTCTCTTCACCTGAACCAATGCTTCAGCAATTGGACCTTGAGGAATACTGTCAATATGAATTTCTGCGGTGACTAATTGACGAAAGGTCCCATTTGTAGGATTCGCAGGAGCCTTTACAGTCATTATGATTTTCCCCGAGGCTCCAGAAGAAAGGCTGATTGTACCAGATCCTTCAACAATTTGCCACCCCTCCGGCACTAGAAGCTGTGCTTTAAATTCCTTGGCCTCACTGAAGTTATTCCTCACAAGTAGAGTAAATTCTTGGTTTTCCCCAGGTTGTACAAAAGATTGATAAGGTAAAAGTCTTGCCCAGAAAAGGTCACTATACTGCTCTGCTGGCTTCGGAGATAATTCTCGAAATAGAGTCTCTTTCTGGTCTATGTAATCAGAGTACTCTTCTGTCTTTAGCTTATCGAAATAAAATGGCTCACCATGTCCAGGACAAATCCTCTCCGGCAAAATTTTATTCATAACCTCTTTACATTTCTTATGCATAGAAAGCTGGAAACTATTACGAAAAACCTGCGTTTGTATGGGGTCTGTTTCTATATGGCTACCCCAGGTGGCTACTGGGTGCTCAAAGATATTATCGCCAGTAAAAGCCAGCTTGGTATTATCGATAGTAGTAGTAATTACCGAATGAAACTCGGTCTGTCCCGGAACATGATAAATCCTGAATTTATATTCTTCCCAGGTAAACTCCTCTCCATCTGAAAATTTGCGTTCAATCTGAATAGGCTTATGGTAGCAGCAAGGGGTAGAACTCCAGCGGGCTGGATTCTCTAAAATAGGAGCCATTTGTTTTATGGTCCAGCACTCAACACCAAAGTGTTTTTGTAGATAGGGAATACCACAGGTATGATCATCATGGATATGGCTGGGAATGACAGCATCGATCTTTTTTATCTTATGTTCTGCAAAAAGCTCTTCTAGATGATGTGCAACAAAGCGCATAACCTCCTGGTCTTCTCTGTCGCTTCCCACGTGCATATGTTCTCCAAAAGCATGACCATAATCAATAAATAAGGCTTTCCCTGAATCACTCTTAATCACATAGAAGTTGCTGCAGGTGAGTGCTCCTCCCCAGAGTAGATGATTGGAGATAGAATAGAGATGCTCATTGAGACATTCCTCTTTCTCTGGACAGGTAAGTCTTACCAGGCGACGGATACGATGTTTCAATTGTTTAATACACAAATCTGCTTTCTCTATTATAGGCCCATGAGAGGGAAGGCAAAGATTGGGTCTCTTAAGAGCAAGTTTTCCGACGGATTGATGGGTAAAGAGTAAACCTATCATATCACCATAGGAATACTCCATGGCGTGAAGCTGATAAAGCTTGCCCCCCTCATAGATAAGATCTCCGGTGAAGGCCATCTTTTTTCCATCAATCTCGGTAACTATCGCTATAGATCCCATAGTGTGTCCTTTAGCCGGTATAATCTCTAGCTTATAATTATGCCAAGTGAATGTCTCATAATCTTGCAGGATAGCCTTAACTGGAATGTTCTTACTTATACTAAAGAAGGTATTGCGGTCATTATAGTTATCGTAGATCCTTCGATGATTCCAGAATTCCTCTACCTCTTCAAAGAGATACCGCTCGTATTCCGGTACGGCAATTCCCGCTCCTTTTTCAATGAGTTTATAATCTCCCCAGCACTGGTCACGATGATGGTGGGTATGAACTACCCAATCAATGCGTGAGATTCCTATTTGATCCAAGTAATCCAATACTTTACCCGAACCAGCATCAATAAGTATTCCTTGCTTTCCATCTTTAATGATATAGACATTGCAAGTGTCGCAAAACTTATACACGTGTTCGGTAATTCTGGTAAAATTGTCAGCCATAGTGTGCCTCCTCATTTATTCTTATCAATGATTGTTATAAATAGTTGTTAGCCCGGAGAAATTCTCGAATTTTGTATCGTTACAGTGGATACCCTTCCGCTTTCCATTGAATAATCCCGGCCAACATGTTGTAAACCTCTCTGAAAGCGAGTTCTTTTATTATACTTAGAGCCTTTCCGCTACGGTTCCCGCTTTGGCAATAAATAAGGTATGTTTTTTCCTTATCAAGCTTATCTTCTTAATTCTTCTTCACTTAGCATTTTTCAGCCTCCTCCCACGGGAGGAAAGAGGGCTATTTCGTCATTGTCCTTTAATTGAGTTTGTGGTTTTACATAGTTCCCATTAATAAACATCCACGCATATTGCGGTAGCCATTTCTTGAGTTTGGGAAAATCATAAACTACCTTTTCCAGAGCATCCTTTACAGTAGCATCTTGAGGCAGACAGAGCTCAGCTTTATCTACATCGCTTAGCTCCCCCAAAAAACTGACAAATTTGACTTTTATTTTCATTTAATAAACCTCCCGCCGCGATAGCCAGAAACTCAACGATAAGTATAATCTCTTTTTATTATACACATTCTGGGTAAAATGGTAAAGGTGAGAGATCAAGGAAAAAGCATAATTGGATATTAATCCATTAATAAGCCACTGTTAACATCCCAAATTTCTTATTTTTTCTGCTATTGTATCACCTACTTCTGTTGTTTTAGAGCTTCCTCCGCGGTCCCTGGTTCTAATTTTGCCCTCTCTGAGGACATCCTCGATGGCGACCATAACTCTCTTTGCCCCTTCAATCTCTCCTAGCTCCTCTAGCATCATCTGAGCAGTCCAGATGCTAGCTATGGGATTAGCAACATTCTTTCCGGCGTACTTGGGAGCAGAGCCATGAATTGGCTCAAACATAGAAATCCCCTTTGGGTTGATATTTGCCCCAGGAGCAAGGCCCATCCCTCCTTGTATCATTGCTCCTAAATCGGTTATTATATCACCAAAAAGATTGGGGGCGACGATAACATCAAAAAACTCAGGATTCTTGACAAACCACATACAAATAGCATCAACAAAAGCAAAATCTGTTTCTACATCGGGATATTCTTTTGAAACTTTTTTAAAGACCTCATCCCAATAGACCATGCAATAGTTGAGAGCATTAGACTTGGTACAGCAGGTGAGATGCTTATTTCTCTTTCTGGCCAGTTCAAAAGAGTATTTAATGATTCTTTCCACCCCAATCTGACTGAAGATGCCTTCCTGAGTAACAAGCTCTTCGGAATCAGCAAAAACCTTACTTATCCCAGCATACCTTGAATGCTCAGAGCTGCCCTTTTGATATCTCCCACCAACTCCAGTATAAAAACCCTCGCTGTTCTCTCTTACCACTACAAAGTCAATATCTTTTGGCCCCTTGTTTTTAAGAGGACAGGAAACACCTTCTAAGAGTTTCACCGGTCGAAGGTTTATGTACTGGTCAAAGCCAAAGCGAATCTTCAATAAAAGGTCTCTTAAGGAGATGTGATCGGGAATGCGAGGATCACCAATAGCGCCCAGATAGATAGCCTCAAATCCCTTGAGCTTCTCTAATCCATCATCGGGCATCATTTTACCTTCCTTGAGACAATATTCACATCCCCAGGGAAAGTACTGAAATTCAAATTCCAATTCATCCACTACCCCGGCGGTAGCCTTAAGAACTTTAACTCCCTCTTCAATCACTTCTGGACCTATTCCATCTCCGGGAATTACTGCTATTTTGTGTTTCATTCACTTCTCCTGATTGATATTTCCTTTTCAAAATCCAAGAGCTTCTTTTATCTAAATCAACATTTAATATCTTATTGTAGAACCCTTTCATAACTCTCCTTTTATTATATAAGACGTTTGCCGGCAATTAATAAACACTACCGACCGACCTTTCATTTAAAACCATAAAAATTATCGTATTCTTTTCCCACGAAAAGAATGTTATTTTTAACCTTTAGATACTCTCTTAATCCTATTGTTCCATTCTCTCTCCCCAAGCCACTATCCTTGTTTCCTCCATAAGGAGCCTCAATTTTGGACTTTACATTGGTATTCATCCATACTGTGCCAGCATTTAGTTTCTTGGCCGTCCAGTACAGTGTCCTTGGATTCTCACTCCAAATGGTAGCCGACAAGCCATAATTATTATCATTTGCCTGTTTGATAGCTTCCTCCAGCTGTTGGTACTTTATCACTACCAGAACTGGGCCAAAGATCTCCTCTTGCGCGCATCTCATATCATTGGTCACATCTTCAAGCACGGTTGGTTTATAGTAATTACCCTTGTCAAAAGGAGATATGTTCAACCTTTCACCACCGCACAACAGTTTTGCACCATCTTTGATCGCTTCTTTTACATAATTATCTACCTTTTCCAGTTGGCTTTTGCTTATTAATGCTCCCATTTGAGTAGAGGGATCCATAGTGTCACCCAGTTTTAAGTTTTCTACTCTGGCAACCAGCTTTTCCATAAATTCCTGGTAGATTTTCTCATGTAAAAACAGCCGTGTTGAAGCACAACAAACCTCTCCCTGATTCAAGCAAAAACCTTGAATTAACGAATTAACAGCACCGTCAATGTTACAGTCAGGTTCTGCTATAAAAGGTCCTTTTCCTCCCAGCTCGATAAGTACCTTCTTTATCCTGGGTTTGGCTGAAGCCTCAAGAACCTTTTGTCCAACTTCAAGTGATCCGGTAAATGATATCATATTAATATCAGGATGAGACAACATGGCATTACCGGCAGTATCTCCTGGGCCAGAGATTATGTTAACCACACCTGGTGGGAGTTCAGCCTCTAAGATGATTTCTCCCAGAAGAATGGCCGTAATGGGAGTAAAAGAAGAAGGTTTTAAAACAACAGTATTTCCGGTGGCAATTGCCGGACATAATGTTCTCGTTGCTAAGTGAAGAGGAAAATTCCAGGGGACTATAGAGCCAACTACACCATAAGGTTCGTATGTTACATAATCGAAAGCATAATCTCCCGGAATAGGTATAACTTCTCCTTTGATTTCCCTTGCCTGGTTAGCAAAATATTCCATAGCTCTAACTGAATAGGGAAGGTCTACATCTTCTGATTCACTAATAGGCTTCCCGCACTCAAGTGTCTCCCACTTGGCTAATTCCTTAGTTCTTTTCTCCATGAGTTTAGCCATTTTCAGCATATATTCTGCTCTCTCGTCTCCATCAAGCTCAGACCAAATTCCTTTATCAAATGCCTTTCTTGCCGCTTTCACAGCCTGATCAACATCTTCCTTGTCAGCTAATGCAACTTCTGCGATAGGTTCATTCTTGGAAGGATCAAAAATTTGATATGTCTTGCTACTTAAAGCATCAACCCACTCATTATTGATGAAAAATTTGAACTTTTGCATCTGAAAACCTCCCTTTATCTCTTCATATTATGTCTATCAATATTTTCTTACCTAAAAAAATACAAAACCTGAACCTACCTTATCAAGAACAAATCACCAGGGGAATTCCCATGAGCTTACTAAACTCTTTCAACTCTTCAGTAATATCTCCATAGACGATAGCATTGTGGTGAGGGATACCATTTTCTAATAAGGATTCAACGAATTCCCTGTTTCCACTGTTCATCTTTATGAATATATTGCTGCCCTTTAACACAGGCTTTGCCTGAATAGCATTTCCGGTTCCTGCATGCAACGTAAATTGACCACGTATGGAGTTCAGTCTGTACACAGTTACAACCCCACTTTTCAAAACAGAACTTGTTGATAAACCACCGAATATTTTCTGGCACACTGGCTTTGAGATAGCTAAGTCATAAGGTGCGTTGCCACAGTGCCAGAATAAAATAGTATCATTATCTTCTATAAAATTAACAAAATCGGCAAAGAATACAGAATTTCCGGTAAGAGCATATCCTAGCATCATAGTTAAGGCACCGTCTATATCGCATTCACAGGAAGCCATAATTCCTTGGGTAGTCATACGGGAATTTGCCGGACAAAAGGGAGTTTCATCTACATCTCTAAACTCTGGCCAGCACTCTGGAGCATAAGCCTGGATGTTGTTCTCCTTAACTATTTTCTTTAGCGCCAGGTACATCCTGCTGGTACCCCTGACACCAGGTAAGTCATCGGGATTGATATCAAAAATCTCTTTTTGAATCTCTATATCAGAATCCACCTCTTTCTCATTTATGCCTTTTACTATTTTACTAAAGGTATAGGTCGAGATATTCATCATTTCGGTCCCCAGCAATTCCTTCATCGCTAGCTCGTCGGCACCAGAGATTTGAAAACCATCAGGTCTCATTCCGATAACCGCAACCGTAGCTTCTTTTAAATAAGCAATGGCCCTCACTGTGTTTACAAAAACATGAACTTTCTTTCTTGTTTCTTCTTCCTTTATAATGCCATATATAAATGTAAATTCTTTGTCAAAATTCTTAAAAATGGTCCCAGCTGCCATTACCGCTACCATTGACCCTGAAAAGTCCCTCGTTTCCAGTGCCAGCTCACCCAATCCCCACAAAGCAAATGGACAATCCAGGTTCCTTATGATTTCTGCTGTTAACTCACCAGTGTTGAAGGTACCATTAAAAAGGATAACAGCATCTACATTTTCTGCTTTAAACCTCATCCACGCCTGTTTAGCCTCAGACCTTTGGGCAACAGGTTGGGAAAACTCAATCACCTCAACGCCTAACTCTTTTTCTAAATAGTCCATTATTTCCCTGGATAGCTCTACTGCCTTATCTTGTCCTTTAAGAAAGGACAAGATAAGATTGACAAATCCTATTCTTATTTTTCTAAAATTGACGGACATTTTTTACTCCTTTCGTGTTATTACGTAATGTCAAAAACTAATTTTCAGATTATTCAATATGTTCTGGAAGATTCCCCACTTATTTCCTGCTTCAAATTAGGGAATCAAAAATGCTTTTATCATCTGACCTTTCTTAACCAAGCTAAAAGCCTTTGGCCATTTTCTCAGAGAAAAATGCTGGGTAATAAGGCTATACACATCGATTTTCTTCGAGGCTATTCGCAATGAGATTAGGGCAATCTTGTTTTAAAAAGATGCTCAGCAATCTCTCTTATTTCAAAGGTTAAGAAATATAGCTAAAGTCGAGCAATTAATTCCTTTAGTATCATTCTCGTTGCCTCTTTATCTAAGGGCCTGTTTCCATTTCCACATTTAGGGGAATATATGCAGGCAGGGCAGCCTTCTTCACATTGACAGTCTCTTACCAGTTCATAGGTCATTTTGAATATATCATCAGTCAACTGGAAAGCTTTTTCCGTCAGTCCAATTCCACCTTCAAATCCATCATAGAGGAAAACCTTTGAACTATTAGTAAATGGATAACTGGGCACAGATACACCTCCAATATCCCATCGGTCACACATAACATGAAAAGGCATTATTGCAATTAAGGCATGCTCCAGGCCGTGCAGGCCACCAGCGAAATCTAACCTCCTGGCTTCAACTTTCTTTCTTATATTCTCTGGGACTATGAGCCACAAAGCCATTGTCTTAAAACTGAGAGGAGGTAGGTCTAGATTCTCGGTGCTTAGAACCCTGTCATATTTCATTATCTTATATTTAATGTACTTCTCGGTTACTTCCACTTCTCCTGAGGATACAATGAATTCATTAATCTTCTTTCTTTTAACTTCCTCTAAAATCTTTACATCGGCAATGTCCATAACCCGGGTGTAATAATCCACATCTTTCTTTTCAATTTGAATAATTAAGTTCTTTAAATCAAAATCTTTTACCAGGTAGGTTTCTCCCTGATGCAATAAAACTGCTCCTTTATACGCTTCTCTATATGCCTGTGCTCGGTCCATTGTCTCTAATAATTTTCCCTGCTTGATAACTTTGAAAGTTTCAGAGGAAATAGTATCCAAGCTGACCGCATCAACAGCCCTTCCTTTCCCTGAATAGACCCAGCCATGGGGTGTTTTCTGAAGTAAATTCTCTCTTTCCAATGCTGTTAGAATATCCTCTACATTCTCTTTCCAATACATTCCCTTCTCTTCTAATTGGATAGGCAACTCTGATGCAGCACACATCAGGTGCCCAGATAATATATAAGGATTAGACAAATCAATTACTGCCTCTTCATGAGATTTGTCAAAAAATGCCTGGGGATGCTTGATAAAATATTGATCCAGTGGATTCTGGAAAGCAACTAAAACAGCAATGGACTCCTCAATCCCCCTTCCCGCTCTCCCTGCTTGCTGCCAAGTTGAGATAATAGTTCCTGGATAACCCGAGATTATCACCGCATCCAATGAACCAACATCTATTCCTAATTCCAAAGCATTAGTAGAGGTTATGCCTCTCAAGGTTCCCTCCTTGAGCTTATTCTCTATCTCCCTTCTCTCTTCCGGTAGATAACCTGCTCTATAGGCAGCAATTTTACTGGCAAGATATCTTTCTGATTCTTTGAGTTTCTTCTTTGATTGTGAGGCAATCGATTCTGCCATTTTTCTGGAAAGAGCAAAACACAAAGTCTGTAGATTCTTTTTTATAAAGAACAAAAACAAATCCATACTCTCCTGGTGGGTAGAAAGAGTGCCTATGCCGTCAAAATAAGGATTATAGAAAATGAAATACTTCTTACCCTTAGGTGAGCCATCAGAAGAAATTAGCTCAAAATCAAGTCCCGTTAGCTTTTCACTAAATTCGAGTGGATTGGCCAGCGTAGCTGTGGATAAAATAAACTGAGGAGAGGAACCATAAAATTTACATATCCTTTGCAATCTTCTTATCAAAAATGCTACACTTGAGCCAAAAATACCCCTATATCGGTGTGCCTCATCTATGACTATAAAATTTAAGTTTCGGAGGAATTTCTGCCAGCGGTAATGCCAGGGTAGAATTTGATGAAGCTCGTAAGGATTACTTATTATTATTCTTGAGCTATCTCTGATTTTTTGCTTTTTATAGGAGGGTGTATCCCCATCATAGATAGCAGAGTTAGTTTTTATCCTGCCTATAGTTTCCAGCTCTTTTATCACTTTTAGTTGGTCCTGGGAAAGAGCCTTGCTAGGATATAGATAAAGGGCAGTAGCCTCTTTATCCTGATGTAATCTTTCAAAAACAGGAAGGTTAAAAGCAAGTGTTTTCCCCGAGGCGGTTGGGGTGGTAATAATAATATTCTTTCCTGCTCTTAGATTTTCTATAGCTTCACATTGGTGTTTATAGAGCTTGATGGCTTTTCTTAAAAGATAATTTCTGATATTAGCAGAGAAATCTTTCCTCAGTCCTCCGTAGATGGGATTTTGTGAGGATAAAATTTCTATATGCTCTACTCGATCCCGATGACGAGGGCTCTTCTTAAGAGAGTCTATTACTTTTTCTATTCTTATTGCCATTCTTTATGTAACCTGGAAAAGATATTAGCAAGGGTGATTAAATCCTGTTGGTTATGCTCGATTATGGGAATTAAAGGACCTATATTTTTGCTCCTGAGATATGTCTCATAGAATTCTGGAACCAGGGCACTGGGCACATCATCTTCTCTTTCTGTACCAAATAAATACTTTTCTAAAGTAGTTAATCTGCAATTGGGCAGCTCT
Source organism: uncultured Clostridia bacterium (assembly GCA_964594375.1). Taxonomy (GTDB): domain Bacteria; phylum Aerophobota; class Aerophobia; order Aerophobales; family AE-B3A; genus AE-B3A. The sequence goes on from CAZQMG010000053.1 coordinate 10,360, forward strand.
TTCTTCCAGGCTCGCCGAGAGAAGTGAAGTATATCAAAATGTGGATTCCCAAGCTCACCTTTCATTCTATAGTAAGCTAATCTTTCTTCTATGTAGGGTATATCGAAAGTACGTCCATTAAAAGTTAAGAAGACATTATCTTTATTTATATGGGATAGAAACCCTCTTAGAGCCGCTACTTCTTCCTTGATATTCTCTAAGAAATACTGATGCGTTGATATATAATTAGCAGATACTTGTGCTACACCCAACAATATAATTGGTCTGCTAAAGAAGCCCATTGTTTCTATATCTAAGATGATAAAATCCTCTTTTTTCCATAGACCGGAGGCGCAGAGCATTAAAGGATGGGATTTAGGAAACCATCTTCCAATCCAATTAATGACTTCGCTCCTATTGTCATTAATAGTCTGCAGAAACCTGGTGCCCTCCAGGCCAAAACGGGGATGTTGCCTGAGGTCCTCAATTGTTCTATATCCTTCTTTTTTCAAAAAATACTCTGTTGCTCCCCCTATACCGAAAATCAATTTTAGATTGGAGAGAATCTTCTCTTTTGCCTTCTCTGGATTGATAATGTTTATATTTATTTTTTGTTGATTTTCTATATGATAACAACTACCCTCTTCTGTCTTCAATCTTTCTCCTTGAATTACCTCCTCTAGTAGCACCCCTTTATATTTCTCCAGCAGTCTTCCTTTTAACTCTTGCGCCCTCTGGTATTCTAAGCTAAAGAGGAAAGAAGGAATGAATTCTCTGTCAATTGTTTGCTCATCTTCTCTAATCTCATATTC
>CAZQMG010000054.1:0-11120 GCA_964594375.1 uncultured Clostridia bacterium
TGGCTCTTTTTTCCTTCATCTGGTGGAAAACTGGATTGAGATTTTCTTATTTTTCTTTAGCCAAAAAGAAGAAGACCTGAGAGATTTTACAGCCATTTGACAGGATATAAGGGTCTTGTCTTTTTCACAAAATCTACTGCGCCATTGCAACTTAAGAGTGGTATTGAGCTCATCGCGGCTGAAAAAATCTGGATTCCTGCTTAGATTGTAAAAAACAACATACACCAGTCTATTTGAGGAGCTTTGCTCGTCAAAGTTTTCCAAAGGATATAAAGAGGCCTGGAACTCACCTCCATTAATAGGAAAGAACGATGTCGATAATAAAAGAGAAAGCGGAAAAGGTGGTCGGGTTCCTGGCCAAGCGTTGGGCTTGTGAAGCCGGATACCGCAGCGTACTCTCCATAGCTGTCCCCCTTATTTTGAGCACGGGAGCCTGGTCCATTCTACATTTTGTCGACCGTATGTTTCTCACCTGGTACTCCCCCGAAGCTATTGCAGCGGCCATGCCAGCCGGGATGCTCAATTTCACCATAATGAGTCTGTTTTTAGGAACTGCCGGTTACGTCACTACGTTCGTTGCCCAGTACCATGGGTCAGGTCAACATCAGAGAATCGGCCCGGTCCTATGGCAGGGAATATATATTGCTGTCGCCGGTGGCATACTTCATTTGTTGCTTATTCCTCTGGCTGGGCCCATTTTCCGATTTGTGGGACATGAGCCTCTTGTTCAGGAATATGAGATAGTCTACTTTCAGGTACTCTGTCTGGGAGCCACCCCAGCCATTGCTTCTTCTGCCATAGCAGGGTTTTTTAGCGGACGGGGTAAAGCCTGGCCGGTCATGTGGGTAAACGTTCTGGCAACTGCCCTGAACATCATTATGGACTACGCATTGATATTCGGAAAATGGGGACTACCGGAGCTCGGAATGAAAGGAGCAGCTATAGCAACGGTACTCTCGGCATGCTTTTCTTTCGCCATCTACCTTTTTCTATTCTCGCGTTCTGGCCATGAGAGTCGTTACTATACACTGAGAGGCTGGATGTTTGAAAGACCCCTCTTTTTACGGCTCATGTATTTTGGGTTCCCCAGTGGGGTTCAGTTCTTTCTTGGAATGGCGGGGTTCACTGCCTTTATTCTCTTAGTAGGGCGCCTGGGCACCATGGAGCTTGCAGCTACCAACATCGCCTTCAATATCAACAACCTTGCCTTTATGCCTATGATAGGCTTTGGAATGGCAGTTTCAGTTCTTGTAGGACAGTACCTGGGAAAGGATAGGCCTGATCTCGCCCAACGCAGTGTCTACTCCAGCTTTCATCTGACCTTTCTCTATATGGCCAGTGTGGCAGCTGCATATCTATTCGTTCCTAATATCTTTATCAATCCCTTTGCTTCTCAGGCAGATCCGGCAAGCTTCGCAGCCATTCGAAAGACTACCCTGATTCTCCTTCGTTTTGTTGCCATCTACTCCCTATTTGACGCCCTCAACATCGTCTTCGCTTCAGCAATCAAAGGGGCGGGTGATACCCGATTCGTCATGTTTATGATTGCAATTGTCTCATCCCTTGCTCTGGTCGTTCCCAGCTACATCGCTTTAGTGCTTCTGCAGGCCGGCATCTACACTGCCTGGACTATTGCTTCGGTCTATGTCAGTATACTGGGACTCGTTTTCCTGTTTCGCTTCCTGGGAGGCAAGTGGAAGTCTATGCGGGTAATCGAGCAGACTGATAACATTTCCCCTAACTCCTCTTGAAGAATTTGACAAAAACCTCCAGGGAGTCTTCTTAAAAACATCTTCTTTGAATTTACTCTCATTTTAGAGTGCTTCCTGCTTACTGTCTAAATCTGTTTTATATGAAACGTCTTATATATTTTCGCTTATCTGTAGAGGTTTGATTCATCAAACCCGCTAATTTTCTGGCTTCATAAATGAAGTCGCTACAACGGATACGCAATTATTTATGTCGTTTCATATACTTTCTTAAAATAATAACTTCTGTTCTTGTTGTTAAAAAAGTGTGCAGTATCATTATAACCAAAAGAAAAAAAGTTTTGACACTTACGGAGTTTGATGGTAGAAAGGAATAAAATAGAGAAAAGGAGTCGAACAGATGAAGAAAATCGTGAGTGCTAGTGTAGGAATGGTGTTTCTGGGCATACTTTTCCTGATTGGAACCGCCCAGGGAGCCGATCAGGAAACACTTATCAAAAAAATTAAAGATAACTACCAGGAGCTCACTACTTTCCAGGCAGATATATACATCGAGGCAATCGAACAAGGAAAAGATATCGAGGGTGAAGGGAAGATATGGGCCAAAGAAGGTAAGTTTCGAATGGAAATGGAGACAATTGCTTCTGGCTCCGGCCAGGAAGCGGCGCCAGAGAACCGAACAATAGTCTTTGATGGAAAGGTTTTCTGGATCTATTTACAGCCTAAGAATGAATTAATTACCATAGATTTGAGTAAATTGACTGACCTTTCAGACTTGGCAAGAGGACAACTACAGGAGATGGTAACGGAATTGGAGGAAGGCGTCATGAATTTCTTCTCTCCCCAATTCTCTCCTGCAGAAGAAATCGAGATCAGCGAGAATGAGTGGAAGGGAAAGAGCTTCTATGTTCTAAGAGACGGGCAGACAGAAACCTGGGTAAGCAAGGAAGACTATCTTATTTACCGGGTAATAACCTATGATGAGGCAGAAAATGTTACCTCTGATGTGGAATTTACGATAATTAATCTTAATGAAAAAATCTCTGACGAACTATTTACTTTCCAGGTTCCCGAGGGCGTGCAACCCCTGGATATGGTGGAAATGATAAAGGCCATGTTTGAGGCATTTGAGGAGAAGAAATCAGATTAGCCAATCATGGCAGACTAACCCAACAATAAGGGTAAAGGCAACTGCATCGCTTTTGTGGGATTCCTAGTCGCAGCTATTTTAGCCTTGATATCGGCACTCTTCCTGAGAGACACCTTCTCTTGCCAGTTTCAGCGCCGAACCTCTAAGGCCAGGTGAACTTCCTGTTAAGACCTACAAACCACTTTTTGACGAACCTCGAAAATCTTTCGCCTGTCTGGCCAACCTTGAGGCCAATGATGGATCTATATCACCTCTTCTCACCAGATTCTTCAGTGCTTGATCCATCGTCTGCATCCCAAACCTGGCTCCCGTCTCCATAACTAAATAAAGTTGATGAATCTCGGCATTGCGAATTAAATTACGTACTGCTGGAGTAGCAACCAAAATCTCTACTGCAGGTATCCTTCCCTCACCGTATTTTCGCGGAAGAAGATTTTGAGCCACTACTGCCTCCAAAGAGAGAGAAAGTTGCAGCCTTATCTGAGATTGTTGAGCAGGAGGAAATACATCCACAATTCTGTCAATAGCCTGAGCAGCATCGCGAGTATGTAAGGTAGCCAACACCAGATGGCCTGCCTCAGCTGCTGTGATGGTAGCAGCAATGGTTTCTAGATCTCTCATTTCTCCCACTAAAATAACATCAGGGTCTTGATGCAAAGCGTATTTCAATGAATCAGTGAAAGACAGGGTATCGGTCCCCACTTCTCTTTGCTCAATAGCGCTCTTTCTATCAAGATGAAGATATTCAATAGGGTCCTCAATAGTCATAATATGAACCGCTTTTTCATTATTAATTATATCTAGCATAGCTGATAGAGTTGTCGATTTTCCACATCCGGTTGGTCCGGTGACCAGTATCAATCCTTTTTCTCGAAGAGCCAATTTCTTGAGAATGGGAGGAAGATGGAGTTCGGTTAAAGAAAGTACCGAAGAAGGAAGCTGTCTAACAGCTGCCGCCACTGACCCTCTCTGGAGATGGACATTTATTCTGAAACGCCCTATTTCGGAGACGCTTAAAGAAAAGTCCAGGTCATGTGTCTGCTCAAATCTTTCTTGCTGCTCCTTATTCATTAAGGGATGAACAAGAAGCTTAGACTCCTCAGCAGTTACCTTCTCTCCTTTTGCCGATGTCAGGCGTCCGTCTATTCGAAACAGTATCGGGCTTCCCGCTAAGATGTGTAAATCAGAAGCTTTTCTTTTGCTCATTTCCGCTAATAGCGAATATATATCCGTCATTTTGCTTTGCCTCCCCTGAATTATGCTGAATTAGAAGTATACTTGTTCATTTTAACTGAAAAACATTCGGTGTCAAAAAACGTGTCAGAGAGTTTTGAGTATGAAAAATTAGGTACATTTATTTAAACCCTCGATGCTTCCTTTTCGTTCTTTCTCAATTTTCCCTCCTTGTATTGACAAAATGCTACGAATTTGCTATTATACTTGCCGCTGACATAAGCGAAGTCGCTCATACGGGAAATAAATAAGAGAAAGGAGATTATCGGAACGATGGAAATAACAGTAGCCGATATCATACTAAAATATCTGGAGGCTGAGAAAGTAGAATATATATTCGGTGTTCCGGGTACCAGTCTGGTGCCATTATTTGCTGCCTGCAATCGTAATAATAAGGTCAAGGTAATTCTTGCTAAACACGAACAAGGTGCAGCTTTTATGGCTGATGGTTATGCCAGAGTTAAAGGATCTTTAGGAGTATGCTTTGGGACTTCAGGGCCAGGGGCTACTAATCTTGCCACTGGAGTGGCTAATGCCTTTATAGACAACGTTCCCGTACTAGTCCTCACCGGTCAAGTTGCTACTTCGGCATATGGCAAGGGAACTTTCCAAGATTCAACCAAAGAAGGAATCGATTCTGTCTCCATGTTTGACCCCATCACCAAGCAAAGTTCAATGATAATTTCCAAGTACAAAGCGGTGGATCAATTGCGGGAAGCGTTGAGGGTCGCTCTTAGCGGAAAGAAAGGGCCGGTACACCTTAGTCTACCCAAAGATATTATGTCAGAGGACATCGGGGTTAATATTCCGTCACCTTCAACCTATAGACACCCTGCCGAATATTTTGACCGCCGTTTGGTGATAGAGGCAGCCCAGAAGCTGGGAGATGCTCGCTGGCCAGCAATACTGATAGGCAGTGGCAGCGTAGCTTCAGGAGCTTGCGAAGAAATTCGGGAACTGGCTGAGATGTTGAGTATTCCAGTAGCCACAACACCCAAAGCAAAAGGTGCTTTCCCTGAGGACCATCCTTTAGCCCTGGGGGTACTCGGTCTTTCTGGCTCACCGCTGGCTGAAAAGTATATCAAATCAAGTCAAACTGACCTGCTGCTGGTCGTTGGGGCCAGTCTCAATCAAATCACCACTATGTCCTGGGACCCCCAAATCGCACCTTCAAAATGTCTTATTCATATCAATATTGACCCCACCGAAATTGGCAAGAACTACCGAGCCGATATCCCACTGATTGGTGATGCCCGCACAATTATTAATGAAATTTCCTTCCGCGTTCTACGGCATCTCATTGAACAGAAGGAAAAAGCAAAAGATCGTCAAGAAAAAATTGCCAGGCTCCGGCAAGAAGTAGGAATGTACCTTGAACCCGAAAAGATAAAATCTGACTCGGTGCCGGTCAAGCCACAACGTATGGTAAAGGAACTAGAGGAGGCCCTGCCGGAAGACGCCATTCTCTTTGTGGATACCGGAAATCATATCTGTTGGGCCATTCATTATATGACATTTCGCCGGCCGGATGCCTTCATCTCTGCCTTCGGAATGCTGACCATGGGATACGCAACAGCGGCAGCCATAGGAGGGAAACTGGCTGCCGGAAATCGTCCGGTAGTAGCCCTGGTGGGAGACGGATGTTTTCTGATGAACGGAATGGAGGTTGCTACGGCAGTAAGCCATGATATTCCGGTTGTCTGGGTGGTGCAGAATAATGCAAAACTTGGCCTGGTCCATGAACTTCAAAAATTTTCTTTGGGCGATAATACCGTAGCTACAACTTTCAAGAGGGTTAACCTAGCCAAGGTGGCAGAAGGCCTGGGTGCTGTAGGATATCGGATTGAAAAACCTAATGAACTCAAGCAGCTTTTGCCAAAGGCTATCGCATCGGGGAAGCCAACTGTTATTGATTGCCTCATAGATCCAGACGAGGTTCCGCCTCTTGTCCCTTTCGTAAAAGGTTTGAAGGGTTTCGCTAGCCGTCTGGATATGATGTAGGACAGGAGCCAGACTTCACAAGTCGTACTATTTCTTATGCGGTGCCTGATGTTGTTGGCACGATAGCAATCTTACTGTCCGGTATTGCTTGTTCTAATCTGGTTTTTATATTGTCAATTACTTCCTGCACCTCTGCCATCCTCTTCTCACCATCGAACTCTAGAAAGACTTCCACATAAATATTACCTCCTGACCTTCTTGAGCGAATCCCGTGAAAGGCAACGTATTCATCAAAGTAAGCCGCTAATTCTCGTAATATCACCAATTGAAGAGATTCCTCCAGCGTCCGGTCAAGTAAATCATACACAGACATTGAAACGACACCATAGGCAGAAAAAAACAGGAACCCGGAGAGGACAATCGAACCACTGGGGTCTATATAAACCGCCCAGGAATATTTTCTCAAAGCGACACTCAACACCAGGGAAAAAATAACACAGAGATTGGCTATTGTCCTAACTCGGAAAAGACGCCATTGGGATTCCATTATCGGGGAAATCTCCTTTTGTGACAGGCGACGGGTACGTAACCAGCACCAGGCATTAGCGCTTCCAGCCAGACCGGCGGATAAGACTCCTATTCCTATCCCTGTTCCTAATCCACCAATAGTCACCGGGTCCTGAAATCGCGCTATGGCGCTGAAAAAAATAATGGCCAATGAGGTGATCATTACTGCCGCTATCACCAGGCTTGCCAAGTTCTCCAATTTTCCATAGCCGTAGTTGTATGTATCAGTCGTACCTTTAGCCGCTTTCCGCACAGTCAGCCAGGAGAAAAAGATTGCTAGCGTTTCGCTCCCGCTTCTAAGTAGATTTGATTGGAGTGTCATAGAGTTGCTAAGTATCATAGCAACGATACTGGGGACAAGGGCACCAGCCCCGAAAACGAAAGCTATAAAAAGAGAACGCTCTTTTTGCTGGTAGGGGTTTGCCTTGCTACCCAACACTTTTTCCATGATGCTTTTTTTGGCATTCAATTACTTTTTGGTTTCCTCTCTAAATCTCCACGTTCAAAGCACTCTCTGGTGAAACCACTCCTAGGCCAGGTCAGACCTCTTCTTTGCCATTCTCCAGGTGCTTATCGCTACAGCATTAGAGACTGATTATCCCAGTGTTCGCTCCAGATACGGCAGGATTCTCGCTTTTATCAGTGCGGCTACCCTGCCAGCAATACCTTTTCCTTCTTCCAATCGTAATCTCCCTCGCTTGATGACTTTCACAGAGTTTTCTGGGTAACAAAATATTAATTCTTTTACTCATCAACATAATTATGTCCCCTTTCCGTTGTATTTCAATGCCAGCATAGTAATGTCATCAGACTGGGGCATTTCCTGGGCAAATGTTTTTATCCTGGCCCTTATTTCGTGGATAATGTTTGTTATATCTTTCCCTTCTAAATCAGAGAGAGACTCTTTAAGCCTTTCACCGGAAAATAATTTAGATTCTAGATTCATAGCCTCTGTTACTCCATCCGTATACGTAAAAAAAACATCATTTGGCTTAAGGATGAGTTTTTTGGACTCAAATTTCGTGTCTTCCATGGTCCCCACAACAAAACCCCTGGGCATTTGAATAAAATCAAAACCATGGTCATTAGTACAGACTAAAGGAGGATTATGCCCGGCATTGGCAAATTGTAATTCACCGGTTTCTATGTTCAGTATTCCACAGAAAATAGTAACAAACATGCAGGCGTCATTATCCGGGCAGAGTATATTATTAACCCTAAAAAGAATTTCATCAGGAGGAAAGCCACGCAGTGCTTCTGTCTTTAATAGAGTTCTACTGATTACCATAAATAGCGCGGCCGGAACGCCTTTCCCAGAAACATCGCCGATAAAGAAGCATAATTTATTCTCGCCGATAAAGAAAAAATCGTAAAAATCGCCGCCTACCTCTTTTGCAGGATCCATGGTGGCAAAAATATCAAATTCTTTTCTCTTCGGGAAAGGAGGAAATATCCTGGGGAGCATGCTGACTTGAATTTCAGCAGCTATTTTTAACTCGCTCTCAATTCGTTCTTTTGCCGCAGTTGTTTCTTTTAAGTTCTTCGTATAAGTCTTGAGGTCGTCAGTCATTTTGTTAAAAGCATTGGCTAAATCCTCTACCTCATCGCCTGTTTTCACTTCTAAATGGTAGTCCAGATTGCCACTGCCAACAATTTTTGCACTCTTACTAAGAGCTAATATCGGTTGAGTAATTCTTTTTGATAGCCTGTAGGCTATTATAGAAATAATGAGAATTATGATGATAAAAATAACACCAAGCATGTTCCGCACGTTTTTTATTTGTTTGTTAATATGTGCACTGGTATCCTCGGTGACAGAAAGTATCCGGCTCCCGGTGGCTAATGCTGGTGCGATTACCTCCTCAACTGGCATCACTATCCCTATGCTCCAATTTGTACAGGTGATAGGAGCATAAGCGATATATTTCTCACTCTCTTCAAATCTGCATCTGGAAATTCTGCTATTGCCGGCGACCATATCCTCTATTACTTTTCTTAATTTTATATTATCGCTATAAAGTAAATTCTCTGTTTCAAAAGATTTATCCCATCTCTTGTCTTCGGCAGACAAGCCGGGGCGAGCAATGACCTTGCCGTGGTTATCTATCAAGAAAGCGTATCCAAGCTCTCCAATTTGAGTATTGATAATCTTCTGATTTATTGTCTTTATAGTTACATCTACTCCGACTACGCCAATTAACTTATCTTTTGAGTTATAGACAGGTTTGGAACAGGTAACCATCAACCTGCCAGTAACAACATCAATATATGATTCCGACCAGCCAATATCACCAGTTTCTTTTGCCCTCTTATACCATCCGCGAACTCTGGGATCAAATGAGGGATCAACTCCTGAAACCCAGGGGTATATTCGTATCATACCAGATTCTGTTCCAACATAGAGCCAGGTCAAGTTAGAGTCATTAGAATAAATAGGCATGAAAATGTCATCCATGTTACTAGATAGATTAAATTCCTCTCTTATTGCATCAATAGTAACGCCTGGTGCCAGCACATAAGTCGAAGTGGAATAAATGTCGTCAGGTTTTTCTTCCTGAGAATAAGAGCGTTTATATTTAAATGATGAAGGATTGTTCCAGAGAGTAGAGGCATACTGAGTCATAATATCCGTTTCTGCTTCAACCTTTTCAAATAGCGTATTGCTGATGGTTGCCTGATCCTTTGCCAGGCGAAGAAGGTTTTCCTCAGCCTGGTCTTTTAGAGCCTCTGTGCTATCGCTAACTGCGTGCTCGCCTAAAGAGACGCTACTTTCTAAAGCATAATTACTCAATCTCTTAATATTACTAAACACAATATAGGCAGATAAACTAAGAGAGGCGAGAGATAACCCTAAAAGTGTCAATAATATCTTAGTATTTATTTTGAGCCTGGGCATGGTCTTTTCTTTTTGTTATTTCCGGGGATTACAAGAACTGTTTCGAGCAGAGCTCGTCCTACTTCGCAGGAAATTGCTTTCATCCCCACCTTCACAGGCGAGAAGTTCCCGCTAGATCAAAATTAGACAGTCCCGAAAGGAGGGCTGTTTGTCAATTACTCTGTGGAAATATTTCGTGCGGGTTATCAAATAAGCAACAACTACTACGCATATTTTTTCAACCAGCGAGAACAAAAGTTCCCCTTCTAAAATGGAATTCAGCATTCTAACTTCCCCGGTTTCTTCTGCCTTCGCCTTCCTGGCACTCTGTGTCCTTTTTCTTGCTCTTAACCAAAGTTAGGACATTATACTTTCCTTGTTTCTCGTATTTCACCTTATCGACAAACCTTCGCATCAGAAAAACTCCCAGGCCTCCCACTTTTCTCTCTTTCAGGCAGGAAATCAGGTGAGGTTCTGGAAGTTGCAAGGGGTTAAAAGGAATCCCCTCATCCTTTATTTTTAGGACCAGACTATCCTCGTCTATACGGCAATGAATACTCACTTTACCCAGAGACTTTGTATAAGCATATTTAACTATATTAACATAGACCTCCTCCACAGCCAGGAGCAGCTCGTTTTCGCTGTGAGTAGACAAACTCGCCTTTTTAGCCCATTTATGGAGGAAACTATTTATCATCTCCAGGTGTTCCAGAGAAGCTTCTAAGGTAATAAAAGAAGCTTGTTGTCCCATCTTACCCCTCGTTCTAATATCCAGGACTTCAGAATCCCTGGATTGCCTCCTCAGTAGTATCATGAATTTTGAATATTTGAGTGAAACCGGCAATATCAAAAACTTCCTTTACATAAGGCTTAAGAGAGCAGAGCTTTATCTCGCCCTCTTCCTTTTTTAGTTTTTTCGCCACTGCCAGAAGTACCCTTAATCCAGCACTACTGATATATTCCACACTATCCATATCAAGGAGTAACTTACGCGCTCCTTTGGATATAGCCAGGTTCAGCTCCTTCTCTACATCTCCCGCAGAATGAGCATCAAAACGCCCATCTAAGGATAAAATGTGAATTCCCTTCTCTTCTTTTCGGCTTATCTGCATCTAATCTCACCTCCTTAAGATATTTAAGGGGGAAAACATTCCCTCTCAACGGCCTTCGGCCTGCTCCCCCTGTTAAATCAAAAAATTATTGAAATTCCAATACTACAAATTGGTCCACTATCGCCATACTCGTATGTCGTATATCGTATATGGTATATCGTAAGGAAACTCTAAAATCCACAAAGCAATACTATTTACGCATTCTTCGTTTTCGATATACTATATACGGCTAAAGGATGTTTATCTTTGAGTGCTTGGCTCTTCTCCCACTTATAGGAATTATGCTATCATAGAAAAGGGATAGAGTCAATTGGTCAGCTTGACAACCAGCCAGGCTTAGGCTAACCTGTCACCAGAAGATACTGCTAGGAGGCTGGTGAAAAAGTGGTTTTTTGTAGAGGTTTCATTTATGAAACCCGCTTTGCTAAGGGGTCCGATAAATCGGATTCCTACAATATGGGGGTTTTTCACCAGCCTCCTAGAGGGGTTCGTGTATGAAGACCGACAGCAAGAAGGACAAGTCAATTCCTTTT
>CAZQMG010000055.1:0-10685 GCA_964594375.1 uncultured Clostridia bacterium
CTACTACAAGGTGCAGGTCTGATGCACCTCTTGTCATCATTTCATTTAGCAGCGAGTGTATGTCCATATTGTATCTTTGTCAGGATTGGAGCCTGCCCTTTCTTTGACCTTGCTCATCTATGAGAAACCATTAGTTATATATCTTTTATATTGGTCACTCATATATTATAATACAATATATGAAAATGTCAAGCCCCCCTTTGTAGAAAAGGACTGGTCGGGCTAAACACCTTATCTACAGTTAACGGTAGGAAATTGAATTAGTCTGCTATATGTTTTTAACCAGGGCAGGTTAGTTTTACTCTATGATTAACAAAAGGACGGGTCTTAAAAATAGAAATTAGGAACCGGGAAAGGAGATAAAAACTGGGTGGATGAATTCTACAAAGGCAAAAGAGAAGATAGTCGATGAGAGGTAGCTATATGAAACGACATAAATAATTGCGCATCCCTTGTAGCGACTTCATTTATGAAGCCAGAAAATTAGCGGGTTTGATGAATCAAACCTCTACAGATAAGCGAAAATATATAAGACGTTTCATATAGAACCTTATCTTTAGAAAAATAGAACGTTTGGGCTAGGAGCTTGAGGCATTCCCGTCATCTTTTCTCTGGAGGGTGAGCGCTCTTTGGATGTGCCTTTCACTGATTATTCCCTCTTCCGTTAACATCTGTCCTATTTTTTTTCTCTGTTTATCTATTTCTTGGAGTTTGAGGGTGTCCTCAAGTTGTTTCTGAGAAATGAGTCCCATATCCCGAAAAATCTGTCCCATTTTCTTCCCTCGCTCAAAGTAATGCTCCAGTATAGATAAGATTACTGCGCTTCTGCTTTTTCTCTGCCTCACACATATCTCATCTACTTTTTGTAAGATCCACTCATCCTCTTTGCGGTAATAGACGCTTATCATCATATACCTTTCATCTCCTTATTTTGGCTAGTTTGCTTTTATGGAAATTGAAAGTTTCCCTTCCTTTTTTATTTAATTACTCTCACCGATGATTATTATATGAAACGACATAAATAATTGCGCATCCCTTGTAGCGACTTCATTTATGAAGCCAGAAAATTAGCGGGTTTGATGAATCAAACCTCTACAGATAAGAAAATATCTAAGACGTTTCATATAGAAACAACTATTTTTCTTGCTTTTATATTATTTTGTTATATACTATAATATACTATAATACAAATTGTAGTCATGTCAACCTCCCTAGGAGGCTGGTGAAAAAGTGGTTTTTTGTAGAGGTTTCATTTATGAAACCCGCTTTGCTAAGGGGTCCGATAAATCGGATCCCTACAATATGGGGGTTTTTCACCAGCCTCCTAGGCTGCCGAAGCTAATATCTGGTTGACGGATTATAACGGAAGGGATATAGTAGTAGTCAAAAGCGGGACTTTATGAATGTAATAATGAAGTTCGTTCTGAATTTGAGAATTACCGGCCGGATAGTGCAGGCAGTTGTGCTGGAGATTCCAGATAGATTAAATGAGCAAAGGTAGTTCAGGTATGGTTCTAAAAAGAAGGGTGGTAATTACAGGGATAGGAGTGGTCAGTCCCATAGGGATTGGCAAGGAGGCCTTTCAAAAATCTCTTAGCTCAGGAAAGTCCGGAATTAGTACTATTACTCGTTTTGACACCTCCGAACTTCTTGTGAGAATAGCGGGGGAGATAAAGGATTTTGACCCTCACCTGTTTATGGATAAAAAGCTTATTAGAAGAACCGACCGTTTCTCTCAATATGGGATTGCAGCCACAAAAATGGCTGTAGAGGATGCTGGTATTGATTTTGGTAGAGAGGATAGAGAGCGAGCAACTGTATTTATGGGCACAGCTATAGCCGGAGGAGAGTTTACTGAAGAACAACACAAGGCTTTCATCAGGTATGGCGCTCGTAAAGTCAGTCCCATTCTGAGTACGGTATTTTATAATGATTCCTGTGTAGCTCAGATATGTATTGAGTTAGGTCTAAAAGGAGGTAGTATTACCCTTTCCGGTGCTTGCGCGGCAAGTTCCACAGCCATTGCCTATGCCTTTAATCGAATAAGAGAAAATCATGTGGATGTTGTTTTAGCAGGAGGAGTGGAGACTCCTATCCTGGCATTATTCATAGCTGCATTAGGCAGGACTGGGGCTATGTCCAGAAGAAATGGAAAACCTGAAGGGGCCTGCCGTCCCTTTGATAAATTAAGAGATGGATTTGTACTGGCGGAAGGAAGCTGTATTCTGGTTATGGAGGAACTCAATCATGCCCTGGAGCGGGGAGCTCATATCTATGCAGAAATCGCCGGAGTAGGAACCAGCACCGACGCTTACCACATGACATCTCCTGAACCAACTGCAGAGCAAGCCTCCCGGGCTATGCGTCTGGCACTAATTGATGCAAAACTTTCCTCGCAGCAGATAGATTATATTAATGCTCATGGTTCCTCCACTCAGATAAATGACATAGTGGAGACCAGAGCAATAAAAAAGGTCTTTGGAACCCACGCTTATAATCTGGCTATATCCTCCACTAAGTCTGAATACGGGCATTCTATGGGGGCAACTGGAGCTATGGATGTTGCTGCAACCTGTCTTGCCATTGAAAAGAATCTGATTCCCCCTACCATAAACTATGAATTTCCTGATTCTGAGTGTGACCTCGATTACACTCCTAATGAAGCCAGGGTAGCCAGGATAGATACTGCAATGTCCAATTCTTTCGGGTTTGGGGGACACAATACCTGTATCATAGTAAATAGGTTGTCATAGTGTATCCTATTATTTATCATTATGGTTTGCTGGCAGTAGTTATTTCCTCTTTTTTGGTGGCTCTTATTGGGTATATCAAAGCGTATGAAGAGGAGAAAAAAACGCTATTTATATTGGTGAACGGAGCCGGTGGACTTTGGGCTCTGTGTCTCTTTATTTTCCACACTTCTCCTCATCCTCAAATTTTCTGGCTTCGCTTTTCCCATCTGGCAGGGATTTTTATTCCTGTAACTTTTGTTCACTTCGTATTTATCTTATTGGATGAGATTCCCCATCGAAAAAGACAGTTAACTTTGTTTTATCTTGTTGGTTCAATTCTGGGATCACTCAGTTTTACCAAGCTATTGATAACGGGGATCACTTACAAAGAGGTAATGGGTTATCATGTGATACCGGGACCGGTTTATAGGGTATTTAGTGTGATGTTTTTCTCTCTAATAGTATATGGATATTTCTTGATGGGCAAGGCTCTGAAAAACAGTTCAGGATTTCGGAAGAATCAAATAAGATATTGCCTGGTCGCATCTATTCTCGGATTGGGAGGAGGAATATCTACCTTTCTCCCTATTTATGGTATCAATGTTCCTCCCCTGGGAATTCTGGTAGTTCCGAGCTATGGGATAATTCTGGCCTATGCTCTACTTAAGCGCCGACTGATGGACATACGCACAATCGTGAGCAAGGGATTGATTTACTCCACCATTACCGTTCTTGTTTTTGCCCTTCTGTTATTCATAGGATTTACGTTGATTACTTTCTATCAACCGATAGCTCCTAACTCAAAGCTGTTCCTTTATATCCTGGGCTTTTGCTTTTTTTTGGTGCTTGTATTGATGCCCCTGCGCAGAAAATTAGAGCAATTGATAGAAAATTTGATTTTTAGAAGAGCTCGAGCCTCTTACGATGAGTTGACAAAAGCGAGCCGGAAGCTTTTAACTATCTTAGATAACAAAACTCTCTCCAGATTTTCTCTACAGACGGTGGTCCGGACAACTGATGTGAATTGGGGAGCTCTCTGGCTGGCTGACGAAAAAAACGGCAACTACCATTTGGCAGACAAGATTGGAGGTAGAGAGGATAAGCCTTGGCTCAACGAAGATGTCTTTTTAAATCAAGGTTCAACTCTTATTAAGCTGTTAGAAAAAGAAAGGCGACTCCTGCTGAGGGAAGAGATTATACCTTTTTTCAAAAATATTGAAAGCGAAGATGGCCTAGAAGACAGATTGAGAAAAAGTGATTTTTCTCTGGTTATACCTCTATTTTCTAAGAATTCTCTTAAGGGATGTCTTTTTCTGGGAGAAAAAAGGTCGAGAGACCTGTTCTCTCCTTATGAACTTCAAGCACTAACCCTTTTTAGCGACCAGACTGCTATGGCTCTTACCAACGCTCAGTTGTTTTCACGCATCCAAAGGATGAAAGAATACAATGAACGTGTAGTGGATAATATTGATAGCGGACTTATAGTGGTCAATAGACAAGGACAAATTACCACTTTCAATCGCAAAATAGAGGAAATGATTGGACTTTCGTCGAATGAAGTACTGGGGAAGATGCCCAAGGTGTTACCCCCTTCCCTCAGTGAGATTATCCTAAGATGCTGGCAAACCAGGAAACCCGTTTCTATTCCCCAGCTTACATTGAAAATCGGACAAAACGATGTTTTGATAGTTAGTGTGAATGCATCCCTGGTGGATGAGAAAGAACGAAAAGGCGAAATAGTTGTTATTATCACTGATTTTACTGAAGTGAGAAGATTAGAGGAAAAAATCAGACAAACTGAAAAACTAGTAAGCGTAGGGTCCATGGTGTCCCAACTAGCCCATGAAATCAAGAATCCTCTTTCTTCCATAAGGACCTTCACCGAATTACTTCCAGAGAAATTTGAAGACGAGGAGTTTAGAAAGAAATTTCATTCCCTGGTCTCGGGAGAAATAAAAAGGATCGATAGCCTCATTACCCGAATGCTTAACCTGGGTTCGGTTGATGCAGCTCAATATGAAATGGTCTCTGTTCAAGAGGTAATTGAAAATGTGCTCCCTTCTCTTGACCTTCAATTAAAGGAGCATAATATGAGAATAGAGCTAACCAATCAGGGAGCTGTTCCTTTGATATGGGCTGATCCACAGAGTTTAAAAGAAGTTTTCTCCAATATTCTTGTCAACTCGATTCAAGCTATGCCCCAGGGAGGAAACATATATATTTCCATCCGGAGAAAAAAGGATAGAAATAAGGAAAAATTACTACTGGAAATAATTATATCCGATGAAGGAAATGGAATCCCCGAGCGTTATCTGCACAGAGTTTTTGATCCCTTCTTCACTACCAAACAGCAGGGGTCGGGCCTGGGGCTTTACATCTGTTATAAAATCATCCAGATTCACCAAGGAGAGATAAGGGCAGGAAATACCGACTCAGGAGCACGTTTTACTATTCTGCTGCCCATTCCTGAGAACAAAACCTATTCTATTAAGGAAAAGGGAACAATTCATGACTAGCTTACTTTTTTTCAGCCATAAGGAAAAGGAGAAAGACTTCTTAAGTCATCTTTTGGGGCCAGAGTACTTCGTTATCGCGTGTGATAGCGAGCAGAAAATTGATAGTCTTGTCCCTCTGGTAGACCTTGTAATTGTGGATTTTTCTTCCCTGGAATGGGAGAGTCTCAATGTTATTACCAGAGTGAAGGAATACGATGATTCGATGATTATTTTTGGCGTGGGAAGGTGCGTGAAGAAAGAGATGATTCAAGCAGTACAAGAAACAGGACTTACTCAATACATAGACTTGGACAAAGACATCGCTTCTCTTCTTTCAGTAGTAAAGGAACAGATGGAAAGGAAGATGTTGATGTCCAGAATGGAAGATAAGAAGCTGGCCAGGGGATTATCTCCTTCCCTTTTGTCTCCCGAAAAAGAGAGAACTTTTTCCCCGCAGGAGTGGAAATTCTTAGAGGAGATGTCACGCTTTTTAACGCACGGGTATAACATAAATGAACTTATGCAATTTTTTCTGGGTCTTATAAACAGGATGTTCGGGATAGCACGACTCTGTTTTATTTTGAGGGATAGGACAAGAAAGAAATATAGAATAAGAGCCTGTCTGGGAATGACAGAGGAGGCCAAAGAATGTGTTCAACTTTCTCCTCAGCGAGGATTGGTGAAGTTTCTTACCAGAAAGGGGACAGTAGTGACCAGAGACAGTGTTCTGCGAACCGATTTTGGAAGTGCCTACGAAATAAAACAAGAGATGAAGCTTATTCAGTCTAATGTTGTAGTTCCTCTCTCTCCCCAGGGTGAGCTGATAGGAATACTGGGACTTGGAGCGAAAATCACCGGAGAGGAGGTGTCTGCGAGGGAAATCAAGCACGTCTTCTTGCTTTGCAATCAAGTTGGGCTTGCTATGCAGAATCTCTTGTTCTATGAGGACATGTGTTACCAGAAGAAGTATATTGAGAGTATTCTTAAAGATGCTGCCAGTTGTGTAATAAGTATAGATAACAGACAGAAGATTACAACCTGTAATCCCCGAGCTCAGAAGGTGTTAAATCTTGATGAATATGCAAATTTAGCTGGTAAGGATATAAGGACACTCCCCTCACCTTTGGGTGACCTTCTGTTTGCGACTCTCAGCCGGGGTATTGTCTATGAAAGAAAAGAAGTCTATGTTCCAGCTATAAAACGGCTGTTGGGTATTAGTACCAGCCAGGCGAAGGATTCTGAGGGGAAGGTTTCGGGAAGTATGATGATATTTACAGACCTCACTCCCGTCAAACATCTGGAGAAAGAGAAGGAAAAAGCACACAAAAGGGATTTGCTTGCCCAGGTAGCGATCCGCCTCTCACATGAATTGAGAAATAGTTTAGTTCCCATTAGGTCCTTGGCTGACCTCCTACCTTCAAAATACCCTGATGAGAAATTTCGGCAGAGCCTATTTCCCATAGTGATAGAAGAAATTGAACGAATAGATAATTTTATTGAACGTCTGGTATTCTTCAGCCAACCTCTACATCTGGACAGAACCGCCGAGTCATTGCCCAGTTTAATCACTGAGACCCTAGAAAAGCTCAAAAAGAAGACGTTTCAAAAAAGGCAGGTGGACTTAAATAGTAGCTGCAGGGAAGAGAACCTACAGGTTTACGTGGATAAAACGAGGATAATTGAGGTTTTGAGTCATATCATAAATAACAGCATCGAAGCGGTAACAAATCAGATTCCAAAAATAGACATTGACTGCGGTGTTATAGACAGCTTGCCCGAAGCTCTTTCGGTCAGGACCCGAGAAGAAAAGGATTTGGGGGAACCATGGCAATATGTGAAAATAGAAATCAAAGATAACGGGCCAGGCCTGCCGGGGGAAAATGTGGATAACAGCAACATATTTGATCCTTTTTTCAGTACCAAAAACAGAGGGGTAGGCCTGGGTTTGACTATTGCCCGCAATATCATCGAGGAACATGGGGGTGGTATAGTTTCTCTCAGTGAGCCGAAGAAAGGTGCCACTATGGTAGTCTATCTTCCTCGTTATAAACCTCCCCTTTAGAAATAAAGGAGCTCTCGAATTGGGAGATAAAGATAGAGTAGTCTTTGTGGTAGATGATGAGAAAGGTGTGCAGGAATCAATGAAAATGGTTCTGAAAGACAAATATCGGGTATTTACTTTTGATTGCCCGGAGGAAGCTCTGGCTGATGTTGCTCTGGAGCCGGAGCTTATCTTTACGGACATAAGGATGTTTTCTATGAATGGTCTGGAGTTCGCAGAAAGAATAAAGAAAATAAAACCTGAAGTAGAAGTTGTTATCATAACGGCCTATCCGGATTTTTCTTCCAGTTTACGGGCTCTTCGTTCCGGAGCCTTTGATTATATTGTAAAACCTTTTGGTAAAGATGAGGTGCTGGAGGCTGCTGAGAGAGCCTTCCAAAAAAGAAATCAGGTTCTGGAAAACGCTAAAATGATCCAGAAGTTGCGCAAAGCCATCAGTCTTAATTATAAAGCTACTACCCGGGCTCTTGTTTTGGCTGTAGATGCTAAGGACTCTTATACGGCTGAACACTCCCGGAGAACTTCGGAACTTCTAGTAGCGATTGGGCAGAGGATTGGTATCCCTGCTCCCAAATTGATTACCTATAAACGGGCAGCGGAACTTCACGATATTGGTAAAATCGGAATTGAGGAAAGTATTTTGAAAAAAAAGGAACCACTTGCCCTTTTTGAACTTAAGAAAATGAGACAACATCCCCTTATCGGCTATCAAATCCTTCGTCCGACTACCTTTCTGAAGGAGGGACTTAGTATTATTTTACATCACCACGAAAGATATGATGGCAAGGGATATCCAGAAGGTCTTGCCGGCAAAAAGATTCCTTTTCCGGCCAGACTTTTTGCCATAATAGATACCTATGATGCCATAACTACCCAAAGATGTTATGGAAGTAAATTATCTTCTATAGAAGCTATTGAAGAAATAACAAGAGTAAAAGGGAGACAATTTGACCCTTCCCTGGTAGACCTTGTTGTTCCTCATTTTTTGAAATTTAATAAAGATGGCTATCTGAACAGGTTGTGAAGATAAAGGAGAATCAATGAAATCAAAAGAACTCCAAAAGGAAGGAGATTTCTTGAACAGGTTAGTTGAGGCAACAGACGCACTTATTGTGATTGTGGATAGGGTCGGAAAGGTAACATACATTAACGAAAAGGGTACTAGAATACTTGAACGTAAAAAGGAAGAGATTGTGGGGAAAAGCTGGCTTAAACATCTTGCTCCTGAAGAATGGGCAGTGTATGGCCATGAGGTCTTCAAAAAACTTCAAAAAAGGGAATTGCCTGGTCACTATATACACACTCTTTCAAGAGAAAATGGTGCTCAAAGGGCATTGTCTTGCAATACTTTCCTTCTACAAGAGAACAAAGGAGATATGGTAGGTCTTTTATGTGTGGCTCAGGACGTTACTGGGATAGAAGGAGTGAAAAGGGAATTAAGGCGCCTCATCTATACCGATTATCTTACCGGGCTTTATAATACCCGTTATTTATACAAGAAAATCGAGGAAGAAACAGAAAAAAGTAAGAGGTATAAGGATGCGTTTTCTCTGCTATATGTCGATATAGATAATTTTAAACATCATAATGATGTCTATGGACACCGGGCTGGCGATCAATTATTGCAGAAGTTCTCGGAAATATTAAATAGCCAACTTAGAGAAAGAGACTTTGCTTTCAGGTACGGAGGGGAAGAATTCATTGTCTTACTGCCTCAGACAGGAGAAGAAAAAGCCTGGGAAGTAGCAGTGGGACTGAGGAGAAACGTAGAGCAGCAGCTATCTCTTAACCATGGAATAACGGTTAGTATTGGAGTGGCTCAATATCAGCCAGGAAAAGATGTAATCGAACAAGCTGATCAAGCTATGTACAGGGCAAAAAGAGAGGAAAAGAACAAAGTATGTGTTTTTAGTGGAAATTTCCACAAAGAATAATAGGCTTGTGCGAGGTTAAACTATCTTTTTTCCTGCTTTAGACTATGGAGTGCCTGGGAGAGGGCGTTGAATATCTCGGATTGGTCTACTCTGGCTTTTTTGAATTTAATGGTAAGAGTGAATTGTTTTTCAGGAGCCTGGAATATGTACTGATAGTACCCAGGCCGCCCTCTGCTGTTTTTTGATTTTTTGAGAGTTGTTTTTAGCTCTCGGACAGTTAACCTCCTTTCCTTTATTTGCTTATTAACTATTCATACTCTTCCAGTATGGGTTCAAATTCTCTTTTACTCTTTTTATTAACTCTTTTGTTTCAGCGAGATTTTGGCCTTCTTTGGTTTCTAATAGCGGTTCTTCAAGTTCAACTCTAACGTTGGCTAGACCGGTTATCAAGGAGAGCCAGGCTTTTGACAGAACATCTGGCTTATAGCCAGAGCAGATTAAATCAACAGATTTATTTTCACAGAGTTTAGATATTTCCCTCACTTTCTTGCCTATCATTTTGAAGCCCTCTAAGGTTAATCCTAATTGAGTTATTTCATCACTGGGGTGCGGGTCAGAGCCGCCATATCGAATAACAATTTCTGGTTTATATTCCTTGGCCAGAGGAAGAATTATTTCATCAAAAATCAGCTCGTATGATTTATTGCCAGTTGCGGCGGCTAAGGGTAAATTTATGGTAAAGCCTTCTCCCCTACCCTCACCAATTTCATCAATGAAGCCAGTTCCCGGATAAATTCCACCTTGATGTAAGTCGATAAACAAGACATTTGGGTCAGAATAAAAAGCCTCACAGGTTCCATTGCCTGCATGAGCATCGGTGTCAATAATCAATATTCTTTTTAAATTATATTTCTCCATAGCGTATCTAGCTGCGATTACCACATCATTATAGATACAGAAACCCTCTCCATAGTCAGACTTAGCATGATGTAGTCCACCTCCAATATTAACCGCTTTTTCACTTTTTTCTTTCTGGACAAAATCGAGAGCCAGTATGGAGTTCTTAACTA
This sequence comes from uncultured Clostridia bacterium, assembly GCA_964594375.1. GTDB lineage: Bacteria > Aerophobota > Aerophobia > Aerophobales > AE-B3A > AE-B3A. The sequence continues at coordinate 10,234 of CAZQMG010000055.1, forward strand.
TTATTCGGGCTACCTTTTCTATGCCCTGGGGGAATTTTCCAGAGATTGGATTTACATTGTCTTGAGAGATGAGACGATATAGATGGGGTATGGCTGTGCCAGAAGAAGCAGCTTTTATTACCTGAATATACTCTTGTGTGTGCCAGAGTTCGAGTTCTTTATCACTGGCCGGTTCATTATTTTCTACTAATTGAAAATTTTTATCCTCCCCCAGCTTTTCCTTATATAACTGGAAAAAAGAGGCAAATCTATCACCCCTGAATGGATGTCCTGGCCCAAAATCATAATTTTTTAGCTCATCGCTATAGATTATTGTTGTTTTCATTTTGATTCTCTTATATCTGAAATATAGGTTAAATAAAGCTTTTTGTCAAAATGCTGTAAAATCTCTCAGGTTCTTTTCTCTCTTTAAGTAGTTCATAGTTCATTGTTCATAGTTCATCGAAATTCGT
>CAZQMG010000056.1:0-10657 GCA_964594375.1 uncultured Clostridia bacterium
ATCATATTTGGGAGGATAAATAAACCGCCACTCATGCTTTGCAACCTCTTCAACTCTTAGCATTTTTCTACCTCATTATACTATTCTAATAAAATAGATAGAATTATTTCAAATATCAAGACCTGACCCCTATTTTTTCTATAACATAAAATTCAGTGGTTTTTGAGCGCTCGCGAAGCGGGGGGAAAGTCCGCTGAAATGACTTGTTAGAAGTGTCTATTGTTTATTCTTTCTTGTACAAAATAAGGATTTCTAGCGCAATGAAATACGCCATATACAATAACTGTTTTCTTTTTGACAATAAAATAAATAGCGTAGGGAAATCTTTTGAGAAGACAACGATGGAAATTTTTATAAACTTTTCGGTAGAGATTGGGAATGCGGGCTATTTCTGCTGAGATGGCATAAAATATTCGTAAAAATTCTTCGCCTAAACCCTTGGATTTTTCTTCATACCAAAGATATGCACTTATAACATCGTCTTCGACTTCTGGTAGGAATGATAACGAATAGGACATTTTATTTTCTTTTTTCTATACGGGTTTGCAGTTCTTTTAAAGAAAGAAGACGCCCGCGGTGATTTTGATATTTCGTGAGTCGTCTTTCTAATTCTGCCTTATGGGATTCGGGAATCGGAATGTGTTCGCGAGATGCGATGGAATCCCATAGTTCTTCTAAGAACAAAATCTTTTCAGCGGTGCTTAAGTGGGAAATTTTTGGAATATCGGTTATTTTCATGGTTTTCACCTCTAATTAAATTATAGCATATTTTTCGATATTTTTATAATTTACTATGGTTTAACGTTTCCAGTCCACTTATCTACAAGTCTAGGTGGATAATATGTTCCGTCTCTTCTAAAGTCTTGCCCAGCATACCATTGATATCTATCCGTTAAACCACAAAATAAAATTCCAATTGAAAAAATTAAAGCGGATATTATAAATAACTATTTTTTCATTCACTTCATTCAAGCCTTCAACAACTTGAACCAATTCTTCCGGAGATGTCCTGTCAATCCTTTTGCCAATTCTTTCCACGGAAAGTGTTCGAATTTGGCTAATTTTGACCTCCTGATTAATTATTCGATATTGAATTCTTTTTTGCCATCTTTTTCAAAAATTTTCAGGTGAAGGCTAACCATTTTACTTCTTCCTACCTATAGATGATTCCAGCCTCAAAGTCAAGTAAAATTCCAGAGTTAAGGCCAGACTTTTTTCCATAGTTAAATCCTTGGTAATACTTCTTGCATTCTTCAATTATGTCAGCCAATCTATGAGTCTTGAGAGCAAGAGTTTTTCCCACATTAATATTTTCTAGTTCTAATAAAGATTTAAACGCCTTCTCTACCGCCTGCTGGCAAAGGACACAGGTATCAGAAACTATTCTGCTTTCTTTCCAACCAGCTCTTGCAAAAGCCAGATGGTCTTTTGCTTTTTTAAACCAAATTTCTGCCGCTGCCTTATTCTTTCTCATACAAAACGACTCCTTTTAATAAAACTGTTCGAGTGAATAAACTGTTAATTTTCTTTGCTCTTCTAAATTCATTCGGTGTATAAACGAGAGGCTCAACCGGATATTCGAATCCAAACTGACTTCTTATGAGCTGTATTAATTCCACAACTCTATCTACAAACCGCTTGTTTGTCTTTTTTATGATTAATAGATCCATATCAGAGGTTTCATTACTTCTTTGTGTACCATAAGAACCAAATAGAATTATCTTCTCTGGGTTGTATTCTGATGCTATAAAATCAACTAATTTCTCTAAATTTGGTAGCGTTCTAAGCCCTTTGGTCATTTTTTATCTTTCAACCCCCTTAGTCTTATAATACAATAGTATTAGCCCCATGTATCTTCTTGCCGAGGTAACAATTCTTCTTGCATCATTCTTCTTATCACAGAAAACTTGTGCCCCCACAATTCTCGTAATAGAATTACTAGTAAGAGAAGGATGTAGATTATAGGCTTTATAGGGAAAATCTGCGCATTTTTAATCCCTACTATTTTCTTTCTTCTTTGGCAGAGTGAGCTTTATACGAGCTGTCTCTTTCTTCACCTCTATTTCAAGCTCCTTTTTTGTAGGTAAATATAGTTTGTACTTAGAAACGAACACACGGTTACTCAATCCACCAAGAGCATATTCAACAAATACCCTACTCCGATTAGATTCAGTACACAGGATGATTCCAACTGGAGAACTCTCTCCTTCAAACATTTCTCTATCCTTTATGTAGTTTAGATAAAAGTTCATTTGTCCAACATCGCTATGACTAAGCTTGCCTACTTTTAAATCAAATAATACGAGACATCTGAGTATTCGGTGATAGAAGACAAGATCAATATAATAATGTTCATTGTCAATAGTGATTCTTTTTTGTCTTGCAACAAAGGCAAAACCTTTACCCAATTCCAGTATGAATTCCTGAAGATGGTCAATTAATTTCTGCTCCAACTGTGATTCGGTATAATAGCTTTGTTCTGGCAGACCTAAAAATTCAAGCACATAAGGGTCCTTAATCGCATCTTCAGGTTTTTCAATAATTTGTCCTTTTTTTGTAAGCTCCATCACTTTCTTTTTGTCCTTACTTAAAGCAAGCCTTTCAAAGAGAAGAGAGTTAATCTGGCGATCGAGCTCTCTCGTTGACCAGCTATTATTTACTACCTCGATTTCATAAAAGGAGCGCGCTTTTGCGTCCCTCATTCCTAAAAGTAGTCTATAATGTGTCCAGGTTAATTCGTCACGCAGTGCGTGACGAATTGGATAGGTAAGATAAAACTGACGCATATATTTTAAATTAGTTTCTGTAAAACCCTTACCAAATTTTTTAGTTAGGTCCCTTGCCAGTCTTTGGAGCAAGTGTCCACCATATTGGGCTCTATTCGTACCCCTCTGTTCTTCCTCGACAACCAGTTTCCCAATTTTCCAATAGGTATATGTGATAACAGCATTTACCTGCCTTACTGTTTTCCTTCTTGCCTGCTCTAACAGATCTGAAACCCTTGCAAGAAAACTTCCATAATCGGTTTTTGCCAAATTTCCCATTACATACTCCTTGCTTTAACAGCCTATTTTTCAGGAGTTCAGTGCTCGGTAGACCTTTTCTCCAGTCACAACTAATAACCCAAGAGAACCTGTGTCAAACATTGAGACCTGATCCCATTTTTGTATATGACAATTCCTAGTTAATAAAATCTCCTAAATTTGCATGTTTTAGATATTTTGTCATATCAAAGCGCCGCGGCAAAGGCACCTGAAAATGCCGCTGAAGCAATGCAACCATCGACAAGAGTGGATTGCGGGAGAGGGCAGTTGATAAACGGGTAGTATCGCTCGGGACTGCATATATGCCAGGTCCTAATTTCTCGCGATTGACTACCATACCTTTTTTTAACACCCAGACAGAATCAACTCTCTCTGCCAGCGGAAGACCTTTCTGAAAAGCATCAAGACGTAACTGTATAGTCTTTAAATCAATTGAATCATAAGCAAACAGGAATCCTGCCATGGGAAAATATTCCCATGTTTGGCCATACCAACGCGGGGTAAGGACAAATGATTCACTCATAAAAGCACGTTTAGGCATTTTTTTCAATTTTGTAATCTTCTTAAATCCATCTTCCAGTCCCCGTTTGTCTAGTTTACTTTTGACTTCTATGATGCCATAAACAAGCTCAACAGGAAAAACACAATAGTTAGTCTTCTTTATGAATGGCGGACATCCACGCGACTCATAGAGGATAATATCGCACTCTGGAGATACCTGTCCGTCCAAAGAGACTACCTCACCTCGAACAGCGATCCCAATGACATTTGGCAAATATTTTCTAAGAAAACTCTCCACTATTAGAGTTTCCCGAATGTGTCCTTTCGCTGGGTTGTGTTTAATTTGTGACGTGATTTGTTCAAAATCAACCATTATCTGCTTACTGAGTCCCCTGAATACCTGCTCAATGTTCATATTATTTCTCTGCCTTGGTTTATTGCCCCTCTTTTTTTATGTTAGGGATTCTCTTTTTGCAGTGTAAGTACATGCGCTACATAATTAATAAGTGATATCGCTTTCAAGCTATTGATCTTCGTTCCATAATCTAGAGATTCTCCGTGCAAAACCATATGTCTATTTAGTTCATCAAAACCTGTCGGACGCTCGTATTCGGAGGCCCCAATTGGAAGTGTTTGCGCAAGTGGACTCAACAAAGCAGCCCTATAGGTATCCGCAGCTATCTGTTCCACATAAATCGCTGTTCGCGGTTTTCTGTTCTGCTTCATAAAAAAGTATTCCCTTACAGTTTCGTGGCAAATTCCATCTGTTTGGGCTAGAAGCACTGGAATCGATAGTTCGTACTCCTGTTTCCGGTGCGCACTAAACGCCGCTCTTATAATTTTTTCTCTTTTTGGAAAAAAGTAGATAATCGAGCTCTCAATCGCATCTAATCTACTGTCGAAATATTCTACTAAAGCTTCCTCGGCTTCTTCTACGTTACCTTCGGATAAGGCCCTTTTAAGTTCCCACGGACCAGGAAGCGGCATCTCAAAATCCATATACCAGCCGTGCGCGCCAAGTAGTAAGAGAGCCTCCCGTGTACGAAGGGGAAGTTCCCGAAAACTTTTTTGCAGTTGTTCAAAAGCTGGGCTTATGAGGCCCTGAATTGATTTCTGAAACTCAAAGACAGGCTTAGTTAGATGAGAGAAGTTAGGGAGAGTGTATTTGGGTATTTGAATTGACTCTGCTAGTTTCTTCCAGCGCTCCTGCTCAACCAAAATCGGCTCAACCGATTTTTGTAACGCTTTCCGAGCTTCAATTATTGGCTGCATCGATTTCCGAAATGCCTCTTGCATGCACTCTGCCGTTTCTTGCCATTTCTTCAAATGGGCATTTATAGCCTCGATGACTGCTTCCTTCTTTTCCAAAGCACCTTCTTCATACTTTTTAGAATATTTTCCCATTACACCTTTACTAAAATCATATTCTTCAAGCATATCCTGATCTTTTTGCATTCTCTTCATATTGTTTCCTTTCATTTTTTGTTGCTTTTCTTGCACTTATTATTCTGATTTTATCTCCTCTTTCTGTATGAGCGACTACCAGAAGACGATTTTTATAGGAGTTTCCAATTAATATGAATCTGTGTTCTTCTTCAGAATGAAGAGGATCATAAATTGTCAATGATAAAATATCTTTGAAAACTGTGCTTGCTTCATCGAAAGATACATTGTGAATTTTCATATTCTTTTTTGCTTTCTCTGAATTCCATTCGAATGAAAGCATATTTCGCCTCTTTTGATTTAGTCATAACGTTTCACATAATCTAACTGGAATTAAGCATTTTTCTACCTCATTATACTATTCTAGCAAAATAAATAGAATTATTACTTCAAATATCAAGACCTGACCCCTATCTTTTGCTATCTTTTGGTCTACAATGTGTCCAGGTTAATTCGCCACGCAGTGCGTGATGAATTTTTTCTTTTCCCTCCCCCTTGACAAATTTTTCAATTATACTATATTATAATCAATCCAATATTTTGGAGGTGGATAACCCGTAAGGGTTAGCGTGAAGAGGTCTTCATTCGAAGACCTCTTCTTTTTATATGAATATCCTTCCATAGCCCTTGATACACTCCTGGTATAAATGCCTATTATATTTTGTTTTTATTACCTCACAAATCTTCTTCCCGAATATATTTCTTGGATCTGGAATTTTTTTATTTTCCTGCAAAATGCTTTGTTTAACGGGATGCGCTAGAATATCCGCAAGTTGAAGACCAGCAATATTATTTCTTTTGGGCTTCAATTTGATTTCTTTACTAGAAAGAACATCTTGAAAAAAATCAGGCTCTCGATAACGAGTTCCTGCATTATATACTCTCTTATAAGCTTCTTTCAATTGTATATCCTCACTACCTCCTCTACTTTCTGCTAGCACATCTCCAATGCCTTCTACAAAATTTAGAAGACCGCAGTATCGCTCAAGAATAGCGGTTAAGCAGTAATGGTATGGATGAAAAGCCAGCTCTTTATATTTTTCTACATGATTTTTCTTATCAATAACTACAGCAATAATCTTAAAATCAGCTCCTCTTATTAAGTCTAAAAGGTCACTATCAAATTTCCTTTTCGCCGTTGCATCGCATAATCTTCCAAAGCAACCTCGCCGATTTATAATATCATTTCGGTGCAAAACGGGAGGAAAGTCAGGATCATAGGATAGATGCTTCTGTTTAAAATCTTCCAATTTTCTGGCAAAAATTCTATATTGTTCTGACTCAAAAATACAACCTACAAGACAAAGATACCGATTTTCTTGCTTTTGCAGATTTTTATAGGTATGATCACCAGATTCATCAATATAGATTCTAAAGCGTTTTCTTTTTACCACTATGACCTTTATTTGGAGAGAGAATGAGAAGATATCCCCTGTGTGCTGCGATCCCTTATTTATAAATCTCTTGCTCTAATAAGCCTATTCTTCACAAGTTCAACCATGGCTCGATAGACTCTTTCTTCAGTCACAACTAATAACTCAAGAGCATCCATGTCAAATATCAAGACCTGACCCCATTTTGCCATTTTGTGTTTTTCACTGTCCCTATTTTCTTTTGAGTTGAGCGGAACTCCCAACGTTGGTTCACACCGCCGTCAGTTAAGTCTGATTTACTGTAATTTGAAACTTCGTTATCCTCATAAAGACCACCGCATGAGCGGCGCACGATTTAGCGCGTTCCCGCAAAGGGCTGGTTAGGTTTTCTTTTCAAAACCTGGAGGATTCTCTTTGGTACATCTCCAACTGTAGGCCCTATGAAGGACTAGTTTTGTTATTTCTGCGAAAGCCTTGATAGCTTCAACCTTGACCTCTTCGGGCAAGTGTTCGTCTCTGTCTGATATCTTATATGTGCTTGTTCTTTCTTTAGAATTCAGGTTTATAACATTTACGAACATATGTTTCTCGGAGAGATGAATGTAGCCAGATGTGTTGTTATACACACTTGGGATCCAATCATACTCCTTGCTGAAGTGATCAACAAGGAAACGATCTGTCATTTTTTTGCCATCTCTTGTCTTTAAGTTTCTTACGAAAGTTCCCTTCAGAATTGCAGTAGCAAACTTATGTGGGTCACATGCCAGCCACCCTGCACCAAATCTAAGAAAATTGTCGAGTTGAAGCCGAATTAAAGGGGCTGAAGCAACAAAGTTGTCGCTTCGCATCAGTGTTATGAAACCGGAAACCAGCGACATAGATCGATTCAGAACAGCAAAGGCGAGGAGATCGAAAGGGTATAAAGCTCCTCCGAATGCCTTCATTATTGCCTCACCCTCTTTCAGATGGGCGTCATTTAATTTTTTTAAATCGTTAAGAAAATAGTCAATCATTCTTTCAAACCTAACGATCTGGCAATCAGGGGCGCAAGGACTACGGCGCACTGATCTTGAATTATTTAAAAAACCTTATGCGATGCAACGGATATAACACTAATTCGAAACACTGCCCTTTGTAATTTAATAGGGACAGCGCCCATTTATTGATTCTTACTCATAGAACAACATACCTATATCCTCAAAAAATTTCTTCGAGTATAACTCCGAGCCGTTGCAAGTATTGCTGAAGTCACTGTTATCTTCAAAAACACATTGCTGATAATTCTCCCCCTGAGTAACACAATGGAAAAACTCGTTACTACAGCTCTTGATATTCGTGGTGTGTTACAAGTTTATATGTAGCGATCAATCCGTCAATAATAATGGTCGCTGTCCCTCTTTTTCTTATTCTATTTTGCAAAGTTTTCTTCCACAATCTTTATCTCTTCTTCTGTCAGTCCATAAAGCTTATAGACTATCTGGTCAATAAGGTGGTCGGTTATTTCTATCTTGCGCTTTAGAGGGGTAAGTTTCCGGAGGCTTGTATCAAATTCAGTGGAGAGTCTATCCTGGAAGTCCCGGCGAGAGGGGTCAATCTGAAGTTTTTTCCTATTCTCCTTAAGAATACTTATGAGGTTATCCCCAGTAGTTTCATGATACTTCTTAATTATAGTTTTTCCTGTTAGGTCTTCCACTTTGGTTCCGATGTCTCTTTCTAACCATCCCAAGAAACTCTTTGTCTCCTCATTTTTCTCTTTGTTGTATTCAATCATCTTTTCGGCTAAAAAAGCCAAGAAGTCGTGGACGACATCGGACTGCTCAACAATTTCGCCTTCCTTAATTTGAAAATCCTTATTTAACGGGTCAGCATTATGCTTTTTAACAAGCTCCGGGTCAGGTTGGTGAATTTTTTGAAGCTTTTCATTTATCCAATTCAGGATCTCTTCATTGATCATCTGACCTCTCCGACTTGAGTATTTTTATTTGCCAAGTACGTGGAGGAACTGACTCCATTTAATACTCCCCGCTAACTAACTTTATCTGGGCAGGTTGAAGCAATGATCGCACTTCTCATACCCTGCCGGTGGGCTGCTATGCAGTTTCTCGCCAGTATATCTTACTTTACAGTTACTTGGCACTGGATACTTATGGACTTTAAGGTTCTTAACGAAATACTTCACATGACATCACCTTCTTCCTCTGTCTTGGTCTCTTAAGTATGAAGTCAATCCCTCCAGGTATTTCTTATACATCCTTTTGAACTTTTCCAACAATTTTTGTCTCTCTTCCCCCGGAGTAGTAAAGTAAATGCAGCGGATGGGAAGCTGTTTTAGATGGATTATTTTCAACTCCGCATACAATCTTCCTGTTCGAGGTTGAATAGACCTAAAATACCACGTCGCTATCGGTGAGTTTAGAAGGACTAATAAATATTCAAGATTGTAATGCCTATATTTATCTTTGAACTGACACGTAAAAAAATTATTACTGGCGTAAAAACCTGTACTGTCATAGGATGCGATTAAACGATCACCCGTTCGCTGGATTAAAAGTTTAGGCTTAATAAAATATTCTTTTCTTGCTAAATTCGCATACTCACCTTTTTCTCTCAAAATAATTCTTTCATCATAATGAATAAATCTACCCTCCCATACAAGTCCGTATCTTCTCAGTTCGCTGCCTCCGAAGAGCAACGGAAAACAAGAATCATCTAAACAGTGATATAAAAAAAGCTTACTTCGTATATTGCCAGAGTGAATTCCTTCATGTGAATGAGCAATTGTCATCAATTTTACAGATGGACAATCCAACTTGGAAATTAGACACAGAGTTAAATTGGTTAGATAAAGATTAAATTTATATTCTGCGTTTTCTTTGAAAACTCTTTGGGGCATGGAACTTTGAGTGTAGTTTTCCTTCTCCCAATTGATTATGTCTCTAATTACATTGACCATATTTTCATAGCTAACATCTTGCTGTTTTTCCAATATAAGAGTACAAGTGTCAATATTCGCTTCTGAAAAAGCTCTACCCCAGTGCACAGCATTAGTGATGTGACAATTTTCCAGAATGAATTTACGAATTTGTGGATAATCTTTTAAGAGGATAATGTCTGGCAATACAGCTCCAACCATTCTGAAACAAGAAGTTAAGTGTATTTTCTTTTCAGTAAAAAGGGCGAACGTGTCAATAGCTCCCTTTCCAGATTCATAAACTTGCTTAAAATATTGCTTCTGTATTTTGCTCAACCTTCCTCCCCACGGGGGATTTCCCACTACCACATCAAATCCTGGGTTTTCTAATTTCTTTCCCTGCCTATCAAAGAAAACCTCAGGAAATTCTAGTTCCCAGTGAAAGAAACGTTTTTCCTCGGCTACTCTTGATGCTTTATCCACAAAATCTTTTACCCATTCCTGGGGAATTCTCTTGCTTTTCCCTAATAAATAATCAGAGAGGGCCTTATAGAGGGCAGAGTCGAGTTCGACTCCAAAGTAAGAGCTTGTCCATAAATCGCCTACTGCTCGCCACTTGTCTATCCTTTGTCTATTTAAGTTTTGATAAATTTTCTCCTTGTCTTTTATATCCTCGAGACTATCGCTAAGCTTATCTTCAATCAAAAGATAATCCCCTACCGCTAATCCCAAGTCTATTGTCATAGAGGATACATCAAAAAGAACGCCCTGTAAGGTTGCAATTTCTTCTCTTTTTTTCTTCTTTCTTAGCGCAGGCAAGTTGGCTAAATCATCAACTCTCGCCCCAATTAAGGAATTCCCACATTTTAGATGATGGTCAAGGAAGTTAAGGGGTTTGCCTTTAGCCACTGTGGAAAGCCAGAGGGAAAGCTTTGCCAACTCCACAGCTAAGGGATTTAGGTCAACTCCGTAGATGCAGCGCTCTACTACCTCTCGCCTTGCCCAGCGGATATCGTCTTCATCTCTGTCAAAAGTAGCTTCATCTCGTAAAAACCAGCCGTGTTTTGATGGTTCAAAAACTATTTCACTATTTGATGCCTCTACCAGAGCATGGGCCAAAAAGTCTGTAGCTTCAACAAGAAAATGGCCACTTCCCATAGCAGGGTCAAGAACTTTTATCTTTAGTATTTCGTCAATGAGCTCATTCCCACTCTGTTTTAGCTGTTTCTCAAAAGCTTCCCGATTATAGCCTCTTGAGCTTTTCAATTTCTTCTGTAAGTCCTGTATTTTCCCCTTTATTAATTCTTTCTTCTCTTCTATAACCGGTCCCAATGTATTCTCAACGATATATTTGACAATATATTCTGGAGTGTAATAACTTCCGC
>CAZQMG010000057.1:0-1494 GCA_964594375.1 uncultured Clostridia bacterium
TATCCCTCCAAAAGATTCCCTAGTAATGATCTACTACCCCACCTACCGCGTACGCTCCATCTGATTCTTGATGAACTAGGAAATTATGTGCTCTACCGAAGGACATTCCTCAGAAGAGAGCGTATAGCGTTTAGTAAAAAACAAAAAACCATAGGGGATAGTTCAGAGACTTTAATCAATGAACAATGAGAAAGTAAATTTTTGAATTTTGAATTGTAGTTTTTCGCTTTAATGATTTATCCTATACGCTAAACGCTACCCGCTATACGCTAGAAAGAAATTGTCCTTTGGTGGTTTCTTGACAAAACTTTTATTTGATATATACTTATTGTAAGACTTTTATAAAAGCCTTTATAAAATTATCCCATTCAGCGAGAGTTAAAGTGAACAAATTACGGTTTATTTGTGCGTTGAGAGAAAAGGGAAGATTATCTAAAAAAGAGATGACCAACATTTGTGACCTCTCTATACCTACAGTGAACAAAATTATAAGGTTCTACCTACAGAAAAAAGTAGTTAAGGAAAGTGAATTTGGCCAATCCTCAGGGGGACGCAGGCCCATACTCTACGAGTTTAATGAGAAGGTAAAGTATGTTATAGGTGTGGATTTCGAGATTCCCGAGTTGACCCTGGTGGTTACTGATTTAAAAGGGAGAGTGGTAGAGAAAGATTTCTCCCATATTCCAACCAGGGGAAGTGCTCAATCTGCCACAGAGTATGTTGGTGAGAAGATAGTTTCTTTGATAGCCAAAAGCGGATTAACAAGGGAGGATGTAGTAGGAATTGGATTTGGCGCTCCTGCATTTCTAAAAGATGAAAAGATAACTATTTCTGGAAAAAATCTTCCTTCCTGGAAGGATGTCCCGGCCAAAAGGATTTTACAGGAGATAACAGAAATACCAGTTGTTGTTGATAATGACGTGAATCTTATGACACTATCTGAGAGTTATCATATGGACTATCGAGATACAGTCCTGGTGTATCTGACCCTGAGGAGGGGAACAAAGGGTGATATTAGGATGGGCGGTGGGGTACTGATAAACGGTGAGGTTTTTGATGGAGCTCATGGAAATGCAGCAACTCTTCGTCATGCCTATATGGACTTTTCAGCCAGCAGGAAGCCGGAGGAACTAATTGAGGATGTAATGAAAATAGAAAATCCCCAGGAAATGGTATTGAAGCTCAGGGACCACCTATTGATGCCTATGCTCAATATGGTGATTCTCTTTGACCCGGACCGGGTAGTAATAAATGCTGGTATTCTGGAACAATGGGAACCAACGTTTGTTGAGGAATGCGAGAAGGGTTTAAAGTATCGCCTTCGAGGATTATCTGACTGGGAGTTTAAAGTAGAAATGGCTCGGGATAGGGAGATGCCTTGTGCGAAAGGAGCCGCTCTTCGTGTCCTGCAGCAGATTTTCAGTGACCCGCATCTTTTTCAGGAGAGATTCCAATAGGAGAATATAAATAAAAGGCCTGGAGAAGGTGCCTGTG
>CAZQMG010000057.1:1594-10563 GCA_964594375.1 uncultured Clostridia bacterium
AAGGAGGTGAAAAAGTAAGTTAATCTTTCTAAAGTATAGGAGTTAAAGGAGAAAAAAATGAGTAAGAAGCTTATTTTCTTTTTGGTGTTGGTTTTATTGACAGGAGCATTCTGCACAGCGACTTTTGCCCAAAAGACTGTAACTGTCCTTGGTACATGGGGAGGTGCTGAGAGAGATGCTTTTATGAAGATGCTAGAACCTTTTGAAGCGGCAACGGGCATTAAAGTGGAATTCACCGGTACACGTGATCTTCCCACAATACTTACCACACGAGTAGCGGCCGGTAATCCTCCCGATGTTTCTGCTATACCCAATCCTGGGCAGATGCAGGAATTTGCTGAGATAGGAGCGCTAGTTGACCTCAGCGAATTTATGGACGTAGGTAAACTGCAAGACGAATATTCCAAAACATGGATTGACCTGGGAAGCTACGGAGGAAAGCTGTATTCCATTTTCATCTCAGCGGATTTGAAGAGTCTGGTCTGGTATAATCTCAAGGCATTCGCCAGTGCAGGATACCAGATACCAGAAACCTGGGATGAACTTATGACTCTTTCTGATAAGATGGTTGCTCAGGGCAAAACTCCCTGGTCTATTGGTCTTGAGTCTGGCGCTGCCAGCGGCTGGCCCGGAACGGACTGGATCGAGGATATTATGCTCCGAACTGCCAAACCAGAGGTTTATGATAAATGGGTCAATCACGAAATACCCTGGACAGATTCGGCGGTGAAGCGTGCCTGGGAGATTTTCGGTGATATTGCCCGAAGTGATAAATATGTATATGGAGGAGCGGCAACTGCGCTCACTACCAACTTTGGCGATGCTCCCGGTGTTCTATTTACCAGTCCACCTCGCGCCTACATGCACAAACAGGCTACTTTCATTAAGAGCTTTATCTTGAATTACGACCCTACTCTTAAGCCAGGCGAGGATTTCAGCTTCTTCCCCTTCCCATCCATTGACCCAGAGTATGGCACTCCTGCCTTAGGAGCTGCTGATATGTTTGCCGTGTTTAACAATACTCCAGAGGCACAGGCTCTTATACGTTATCTGGCAACTGCTGGTGCTCAGGAGATCTGGGTTGTCCAACTGGGAAAGCTATCAGCTAACAGAAGAGTTAATCCTAGTGCCTATCCTGATGACCTCACTCGCAAGGCTGCTGAGATATTAGCCAGTGCTCAAACGTTTCGTTTTGATGGCTCTGACTTAATGCCTGCTGCTGTAGGGTCTGGTTCTTTCTGGAGCGGGATACTGGATTATGTAGGTGGTGAAGATCTGGATTCTGTCCTGAAAAGAATCGAAGAAACCGCTGTTGATGCTTACAAGAAATAGATTCAAGAGGGGATTTGTGGCCACCAGAGGTGACCACAAATCCTTTTTCCATCCACAGAAAGATAAAAATGTACACAAAGAAATCAACTCCCTGGTTATATCTGGCTCCAGCCTTAACTTTGCTCGGGTTTTTTCTCATTTATCCTTCTTTTCATACTCTGTATCTTTCTTTTTTTGATAAAGGTTCCAATGCCTTTGTGGGAGCCGGTAACTATATCTATGCTTTCACAAATAGAGTTATGCTAACAGCATTCCGCAACAATGCTCTGTGGGTGGTGGTTTTTAGTGCCATAACGGTTTTCCTTGGCCTCGTCCTTGCTGTGCTTTTAGATAGAGTAAGATATGAGGTTATTATTAAATCCATCATCTTTATGCCAATGGCCATCTCTTTTGTAGGCGCTAGCGTTATATGGAAATTTGTCTATGCTTTCAGGCCTGCCGGGGCTCCCCAAATTGGCATTCTTAATGCTCTCCTTCAGACATTTCATCTGCCTCCTGTGGCCTGGTTGATTGAAAGACCCTGGGTCAATAATCTTTGTCTGATATTAGTTGGCATATGGGTATGGACAGGATTTTGTTTGGTGGTACTCTCGGCTTCATACAAGAGTATTCCTAGACAGTTCTTGGAAGCAGCGCGAGTTGATGGAGCTAGCGAATGGAGGATTTTCTGGCGAGTTATTCTCCCCTTACTTGTGCCCACCATTACTGTACTTACCACTACCATGGCAGTCTTTGTGCTTAAGGTATTTGATATTATCTATGTTATGACCAACGGTAACTTCGGCACCGAAGTTATTGCCAATCGTATGTATAAGGAAATGTTCCAGTTTGGAAACTTTGGTAGGTCAAGTGCCATTGCTGTAGTCTTACTAGTGCTTGTTCTTCCTATGATGCTTCTCAACCTGCGTCGGTTTAAAAGGGAGGAGAAGTAATGAGCGAGAAGACGAGCAGAGTCTTATCTCGTGGGCTCCTGCATACGGTAATTATTCTCATTGCTGTCTTGTGGTTGATCCCCACAATTGGCGTGCTTATCACATCCTTTAGGCCTGCCCAGGATGTGGCAAATAGCGGCTGGTGGACAGTATTGGGAAATATGTTTGATTCAGCTCGCCTTACTTTAAGAAATTATGATATGGTTCTTAGTCGGCTAGGTGTGGGGAGAGCTTTCTTAAACAGCTTCATCATTACCATTCCTGCCACCATAATACCCTTAAGCATAGCCCTGTTGGCAGCTTATGCTCTTGGCTGGATGAAGTTTTTTGGGCATACATTTGTTTTTATGGCTCTAATAGCACTTCTGGTTGTTCCTCTCCAGATGACCTTCATTCCAGTCTTGCGAATTTTTAACAAATCAGGTCTTGCCGGCAGCTTCCCGGGAATTTGGTTAGCTCACAGCGGTTACGGACTTCCTCTGGCTATATATATGCTATATAATTCTATTTCGGGATTGCCTAAAGAGCTTTTTGATTCTGCCTCTATTGACGGGGCATCCTCATTTCATACTTTCTTATATATTGTACTTCCGCTTTCTGTGCCTATTGTTGCCTCTCTTGCTATCTTTCAATTCTTATGGGTATGGAATGACCTTCTGGTTGCACTTATTTACCTGGGAGGGACACCAGATGTAGCACCCATTACTGTTCAGATAAGCAGTTTGGTTGGCTCCTACGGTCAGGATTGGGAACTTCTCACCGCAGCGGTATTTATCTCCATCGTTCCCTCTCTTATCATCTTCTTCAGTTTGCAGCGTTATTTTGTGCGAGGGATATTAGCTGGTTCAGTGAAAGGATAAGGATAAAAATATGTCATTTTCTCAGCTCTCAGCATATGAGGAGATTGTCGGATGCGGTGAAATCGAGGAATTGCTTGCACTTGCAGATGAAATCAAGGGTATCTCAGTTACGCATGTCAACTCGACATCCACAGGTGGGGGAGTGGTGGAGATTTTACGCAGTCTTGTGCCTTTATTCAGACTTGTAGGTATTCCTTGCCGCTGGGAGGTAATCCAGGGGACAGATAAGTTCTTTCGCACAACTAAGCTTTTTCATAATCTGTTGCAAGGCCTTTCTCTTAAAGAGGGAGAGAAGATAACCCAGGATATGTTGGATGAGTATAGGAGAGTAAACGATGAGAATATGAGAAAAGTTGACCTTGCCTCTGATGTGGTAATTATTCATGACCCTCAACCTGCAGCTCTCATTAGGGCTAGGGGAAACAATAAATGGGTTTGGAGATGCCACATAGACCTTTCCAGCCCCGATAAAAAAACCTGGGATTTTCTATATTCTTATATTGGACAATACGATACGGCCATTTTCTCCCTGCAGGATTTTGTCCAGCCTTCATCTTTGGCCCATTATATAATTCCTCCTTCTATAGACCCTCTTAGCGAAAAAAATAAAGAGCTTTCAGCCCAACAGGTAAAGAATGTATTTGAAAAATTAGGAATTCCTCAGGATAGACCAATATTACTTCAAGTTTCCCGCTTTGATTATTTCAAGGACCCTATTGGAGTAATAAAGGTATATCGGCAGGTGAAAAAAAGAGCCAATTGTCGATTGATTCTGGCAGGAGGAACAGCCGAGGATGATCCGGAAGGTTCGCAGGTTCTCAAGCAGGTAAAACAAGAGGCGAAAGGTGATTCAGATATTCATATTCTAAATCTTCCTCCCGACAGCTTCTTTGAGATAAATGCTTTGCAAAGAGGGGCTGATATTGTAATTCAAAAATCATTGAAAGAAGGATTTGGATTAACAGTTACCGAAGCTTTGTGGAAAGCTCGCCCTGTTGTAGGAGGTAATGTTGGAGGGATAAAACTGCAGATAAAAAACGGTGAAAATGGATTTTTAGTTAACTCAATTGAGGAGGCAACAGACAAAGCTCTCTATCTATTGAAGAATCCTTCTTATGCACGAGAAATGGGAGAGGCTGGTAGAAAAGTGGTTAAAGACAAATTTCTTATCACACGCCATTTTAAAGATTATCTGAGACTAATAGGAGAGCTGTGTAGTTGAGTTAAGTATTTTGCTGCTTGTTCGGGTGTTATGTAGTTTATGTAAAAGCCAGTTCCCCATTCAAACCCAGCAACTCTGGTAAGGCGAGGTATAATTTCCAGATGCCAATGGTAGAACTCTAAATTTGGTCTGCTAGAAGGAGAAGTATGAATTATATAGTTATAAGGAACGTGAGGAAGAATTTTATCAAGGGATGTGATGCATTTTTTTAGTATTCTAGCCAGGCTTTTTATCTCACTTTTTTTAATTTCCCTGAAATCAGAGTAGTGTCTTTTAGGCAGGATACACATCTCATAAGGAAAACAGGAGGCAAAAGGGCATAAGCTTATAAAGTTTTCATCCTCCCACAGGAGTCTTTCTTTAAAAGCTATCTCCTGCTCTATAATATGGCAAAAAAGACATCCTCCCTTGAGCTCAAAATACTCCTTAGAGCCTTCAAGCTCCTCCTCTACACGTTTAGGAACTAGAGGAGTAGCAATTAATTGAGAATGGGAGTGGCTTAGAGATGCTCCAGCTACTATGCCCCTGTTCTTAAAAATTAATACATATTGGAAATGAGGATTTTTCATAAGCTCTATTATCCTCTCCCGATAAACCCAGAGCACCTCTTCTACAACCTTGTCTTCAAGAGAAAATATGTCCTCTATATGATGAGGAGTCTCAATTATTACCTCATGAGCGCCAACTCCACTCATCATCCTGTATATTCCCTTTTCTCTTTTATTTGAATCACTCCCTATTTTTAAAGCAGGATACTTATTGGGCACTACCCTTATCCGCCAACCAGGGGTATTAGGTCTGGTGCCTTTTTTGCGGTAAGAAATGATTTCAGGGGGAGTGAGAGTCTCATTTCCTTCACAAAAGGGGCACTTTTTTTCTTTACTTGGCCTGGGCTTCTCAACGGCAAAGTGTAAGGGTTTTTCCCCCCGCTCTGTGGAGATAATTACCCACCTTGCAATTACAGGGTCCTTTCTTAGTTCAGCTATTTTATCCCTCCTGAGGTCTCTATTATAAATATAGCGGAGAAAGAGAATAAGTCTAGCTTCGTTTGACACAAAAAATATAAAGTTTATAGTAATGGAAGAAAGATTAATTATGAATCGAATTACTTATAGAAAACAAATACAGTTACTAGTTGTTAGCTTTGCTGTGACTATTGTCCTGAGAATTGTCATTGAGCAAACCTTATATGAGACAGTTGGCAAGCAAGTACTTTTGAATTTGGTGATTCGCAGACTGTTCTATAAATTTGTTTTCCAAAGAATCCTCTGTCCTATTGTTGTAATAAAGGTTCCTAGCTGGTTTGCCCAAATAATTCTACTTTTTGTCTTTATAACGAGCAGAATAACCATTGTGGGTGAGAAAGAACTAGAAAGGATTGAAAAGGAAAAACAGAGAGTTATCTTTGCCTTCTGGCACGGCAATTATACATTACTGCTTTTCTCCTTTCGCATGAAAAACGCAGTGGCCTTAGTTCATTCATCCTTTCGAGGAGACCTTATGGCTCAATTGGCCTCTGTCTTTAAATATCGTATAGTACGCATATCCAGACATCGAAGGTCTATAATGCCATTTATCAAGGCAATTAAAGAGGGCTATCCAGGATTTATTGCCGTGGATGGTCCTCTGGGGCCACCTCGTGAGACTAAAGCAGGAGCAATCCACATTGCCCGGAAATCAGGAGCTGAGATTATTCCTCTAGCAGTACAAGCTCGTAGAGGATTTCTGCTGAATCGATGGGATAATCATTGCATTCCCCTGCCCTTTAATGATATCACCGTATCTATTGGCAAGCCAATAGTGGTGAAAGACGGTGACTCTCTTGAGGTGAAAAGAGAAGAAGTAACTAGCTCTCTCTTAGAATTAACCCAAGTGAATTAAGAGAGAGAGTTCTTCTCCTTCAGATTCTTTCTGAGAACACCAGCCTTCCCTTTTTCTTACTTTACTGAAACTCTGCTGCTAGGGCGTCACATAATCAAAACTAGAACGGGCTATATGAAAAATTCACCCTGGGCCAAAATTGGACAAAATCGTCAATTTGTGCTATGGGTAGTGCTCATCGCAGATGATTTCTCGCTGTTCTGGTCAGAGCATTATCTCGACCCGAAGTTACTACTTTGTGAGAAATCAAGCAGAGTCTTTTGCTTTGTTCATACCAGAAGATACTATCATTCCACAAATCGAAGAGGAAAAATAAAATGATCAAAATATATTCCATTCTTCATGTTGATAGGATTTGCTCATGAGTGGATGGCATTCTCCAAAGCTAAAAGAGGTCTTCGATAGGCTTAGGACGGAACGGATTGGTTTAACGCAGAAAGAGGCGGAAGGAAGGCTGTTAAAATATAGTGCCAATGAGATACAGGTAGGAAAAAAGATTTCCCCTTTTAGAATTTTTGCTGAACAATTCAGAAGTTTGTTAGTTATTATTTTGATAATGGCTGCTGTTGTTAGCTATGTTATCGGGATTTTTCCCGGACAGGAAGCGAGAGTTGTTGATTCTCTCTTAATCTTGTCAATAGTCCTGGCTAATGGCATTTTTGGGTTCCTGCAAAACTATAAGGCAGAGAAAAGTATCGAAGCACTAAGGAGACTGGTTGCTCCCAGGGCAAAGGTGATAAGAGATGGGTTGGTGCAGGAGGTCGCTTCCAGGGATGTAGTCAAAGGAGATATAGTTTTAATTGAAGAGGGAGATGAAGTTCCGGCCGATGCAAGGTTAATAGAGAGTAAAGATTTAGCTGTTGATGAATCAAGCCTTACCGGAGAAAGTGAGAGTGTAAAGAAGGAAGCTAAAATCTTAAAAGAGGATATACCTTTGGTAGAAAGAAGAAATCTCCTTTTTATGACCACTGTTGTAAGCAGGGGTAAAGGAAGAGCGGTAGTTGTGGAAACAGGGATGAACACAGAGGTGGGGAAAATTGCTGAAGAGATTAGAGAAAGCAAAGAAAGGCCAACATCCTTTCAACTAGAATTGAATGCTCTGGGGAAGAAAATAACCTATGCAGTAATAGGAATAATTGCTTTTATTCTGCCGGTGCAGTTTCTAATAGGTGTTGCTGATTTTGCTACTATTTTTCTCACAGCTATAGCTTTAGCGGTAGCATCAATTCCCGAAGGTTTGCCTGCTGTGGTTACAATTGCTTTAGCTTTAGGTACAAAAAGAATGGTCAAAAGAAATAGCCTAGTCAAGAAGCTGCCGGTTGTAGAGAGCCTTGGTTCTGTTGATACTATCTGTACTGACAAAACAGGAACTTTGACTGAAGGTTTAATGACAGTAAGAAAACTGTACTTCGATGGTGAGATAGTAGATGTTACCGGTGTTGGTTATAGTTTGGATGGAGATTTTCTCATCAACGGGAAAAAGATAGATGCAAAGAAATTTTCACCTTTACTCAATTGCGGTTTGCTTTGTAACAATGCAGTTGTGGGAAAAGATGAGAATCAAAAGAAAAAGTACATTGGAGATCCTACTGAAATTGCTCTCCTGGTCTCTGCCAGGAAAGCAAGCCTTAAACCTGATGAATATGTAAGAGTAGATGAGATTCCTTTTTCTTCTGAGAGAAAGAAGATGACCACTGTTTATAGAAAAGATAAGGAGCTTTTAGTCTTTACAAAAGGTGCCCCTGAGGTAATTTTAGAGAGATGTAGTTTTGTTCTCGAAAATGGAAAAGTGAGAAGACTCAGCAATGGGGACAAAGAAGTTATAGCATCAAGAAATAGGGATCTAGCCAAAGATGCTTTAAGGGTTCTGGCTTTTGCTCATAAAGTACTCAATGAAGAGGAAGAGAAGAAGAAGGAAAATATTGAAAATGACCTCATTTTTCTTGGCTTGCAGGGAATGATTGATGCTCCAAGAAGAGGAGTCAGGAAAGCTGTTGAGACTTGCAGGCGAGCAGGGATAAGGGTTGTGATGATAACTGGGGATAATAAAATAACTGCACAGGCCATAGCAAAGGAGGTCGGTATTGGTAGCAATATACTGGAAGGAAAAGACCTGGACCGTATTTCTAGCGAGCAGTTAAGGGCAAGAATCAAGGATGTGGATATTTTTGCCAGAGTTTCTCCAATGCATAAAGTAGGGATTCTAAAAGCACTGCAGGAGAATAAACACGTGGTCGCTATGACTGGTGATGGTGTGAACGATGCTCCTGCCTTGAAAAGTGCAGACGTTGGAGTGTCGATGGGCATAAGGGGAACCGATGTCGCTAAGCAAACATCTGATATGGTTTTACTTGATGATAACTTTGCAACCATTGTAGATGCTGTGAGGAATGGGAGAACAATTTTTGATAACATAAGAAATTTTGTTAGGTATTTGCTTACAACTAATTTTGCTGAAGTTCTTGTGGTATTCTTTGCTTCTTTATTTGGGTATTTACCCATAATGCCTGTGCAGCTGCTCTGGATTAATTTTCTTACAGATGGTTTACCAGCTTTGGCTTTAGGTGTTGATCCTACAAGGAAAGGCACAATGCAGAGAATGCCAAGAAAAAAAGCAGAGGGTATTATGAACAGAAAATCAATTTATTGGATTATGGCTATCGGTGCTGAGTTGGCTGTTGTTTTGTTGGCCATATTCTTTATCGGGCTTAAAAATGGATTGGCAACGGCCAGGACTATGGT
>CAZQMG010000058.1:0-10347 GCA_964594375.1 uncultured Clostridia bacterium
TTGTATTGACAGGTTGGAAAAATCAGGTAAAATATAAAGAGAGAATTAAAGAAAAATAGGAGAAATTTTCTAGAAAGAGGAAAATTAGGTGCCTGCTGTAGTTTATCAAGTAACCTACTCCATTATAGCAGTAGCTGCTGCTTGGTTGGTGAAAAAGCTTGTATCAGACCGGCTGATTGATAATTTTACCACCAAGCTGGAATTGGGAGAACCTGAAGCACAGCCGATCAAGAAGATCTTTGCGATTATTCTCTATATCGTAGCTGTTTTTGTGGTACTGCGTATCTGGCATTTGAGAGGAACATTAACCGGACTTTTGGCCGGAGCAGGAATTGTTGGGATCGTCATCGGACTTGCAATCAGAGACATCACTTCAGACCTCTTGGCCGGGATCATCCTTTTCTTTGATCGACCATTTAAGATCGGGGATGCATTAGTTATCGGAGATATAGGGGGAAAAGTTTTAGATATCGGATTAAGGTCGGTTAAATTAAAAACCTGGGACGGAGTTTTTGCCACTATACCCAATAGAAAAGTGTGCTCTGAAGTGTTAGAAAACTACACTAGGTACAACCAAAGAAGATTAGAGGTAGTAGTATGAGTCGACTACGATAGCGACTTACAAAAAGTTCAAGAAGCGATAACCAGGGCTTTAAACAGAGAAGACCTTCCCATCCTCAAAGATCCTGAACCGATAGTGGCTCTAGAAACACTTGATGCTTCCTCGATCAATTTTAAAGTACTTTTCTGGTTTAGTACCGATGCGGGAATACCTTGGATTAAGCTGAGGGGAAAGCTTATGCAGGTAATCGTTGAAGAATTTAGAAAAGAAAAGATTAGTATCCCCTTCCCTCAGGTTACTATTTCCCCCCGAGAAGGATCAGAGCCTCCAAAAATTCCTTAAAATGCTTTCTTTGGTTGGTCTTTTCCCGAAACATATGTAAACAGCTCCCCGCAAAAGATGCCCGAGAGGACTCTCTAACTTTCTCCAGTTCAGATTACAGAAGTTAGCATGTTAAAGAACGAGCGGGCCGTTAGGTCCTAGCCCTAAACCAGACAAATTTCCTGAAAAAATGGAGGAGTGAAAAATGAGGACGGAAATCGAGGGGCTGAACCGTAGAGAAGATTGCTTTTGTAAGGTTGTTGTGGATGCAATTGCTTGACGCTAAGCGTTTTTTGTCTTAGAATCTCTTAATGAGCCGCGTAAAAATCCACGGGGAAATCATAATGAGACTTTGTGAATACAATATTGCCTTATAGGTCGAAGGGAGATGACAGCAGTTGTCAGCACTGAAGAGCTTCAAAAAACCTGATCCTCTTTTCCGGCGGCATATTGGTAATCCCATCCTTGCTCCCTCATATTGGCCTTATCAGGTGAACGCGGTTTTTAACCCAGCAGCTGCCGAGTTTCGAGGCGAGACACTCCTTCTCATTCGAACTGAGGATTTAAGAGGCTTCTCCCACTTCACCATCGCTAAAAGCAAAGATGGTAAAAAAAACTGGTCTATCTTGCCCGATCTAATTCTGAGGCCAGACACGAATATCGGGGAAGAGCAATACGGCCTCGAGGATCCGCGAGTTGTTTGGCTAGAAGAACAAGGGAAATACGCTATTACCTACGTTTGTTTCTCACGGGGAGGTCCTCTGGTTTCAGTGATGATGACTGAAGATTTTAGAACCTTTGATCGTAAGGGTCCTTTGCTCCCACCCGAAGATAAGGATGCCTCTTTGTTTCCCCGCCGTTTTAAAGGCCGATTTGCCCTGATTCACCGGCCCATCATTAGAGGAGAAGCTCACATATGGATCTGTTTTTCCCCTGATTTAAAACATTGGGGAGACCATCGAGTAGTTATTCCCACAAGACCAGGATGGTGGGACTGCCATCGAGTAGGTTTGGGAGCCCAACCAATTGAAACTCCCGAGGGTTGGCTCCTCGTTTACCATGGTGTGAGAGTGGCTGCCTCCGGTAGCGTTTATCGGGTGGGTTTAGCTTTACTAGACCTGGATGAGCCGTGGAAAATGATTTCTCGTAGCGAGCAATGGGTTTTGAGTCCCACTGAAGCCTATGAGCAGAGAGGCAATGTACCCGGGGTGGTTTTTCCCACAGGGGCAGCGGTAGACCGGGACACCAAGGAACTTCGCCTCTATTATGGTGCGGCTGATACAACGGTTGCTTTAGCCACCGCTGATCTGAGCGAGCTTATCCAATTTGTGAAGCAGGATTCAGGAAAAAACATCTGGAGATAGAGAGCAGTGCGTGAAAGAAGACCCTTTCTACCTATAAACGCTTTCTTTATTAGCACCTACCTTCCTCGTAGGTGCGGGATTGCTACCTTCACCTTCGATTTGGTGAAAGCACTTTCTGACCTCTATGATGAGGTCTCTGGTCAAAATAAAGCTCTCCGAGTAGTTGCTCTTAGTGATAGTTCTCAGGAGTTTCACTATCCCCCAGAGGTTGTGTTTGAAATCAATGACCAAGAGAAACCAGACTATCACCAAGCGGCCCATTTTCTCAATTCCTCGGAGTCTGAGGTAGTTTGCCTGCAGCACGAATTTGGCATCTTTGGTGGTAGAAATGGAATTTTTGTTCTTAATCTCCTGCAAGATTTGAGAAAACCTTTAGTTACCACGCTGCACTCGCTAGGTGGAGCACCTAAAGAACATTCAAAAGAGCAACGTGATATTGTTAGAACGATCTCTCAGCATTCAACCTTCGTTGTGGTAATAGTCCAAAGAGCTTTCAATCTTTTAGGAGATGTCTATGGGGTCCGGGAGGAGAAAATTGTTATCATTCCTCATGGAGCGCCGGATGTGCCCTTTTTCAATCCATCTGAGTACAAAGCTTCTATCCAAGCTAAGGGACGGCCTGTGATACTCACCTTTGGTTTATTAAGCTCGAACAAAGGGATTGAAACAGCTATTGAAGCAATGGGTTCAGTAGCACGAGAAATCCCTGAGGTTCTTTATATTATCCTGGGCATAACTCATCCCCATGTCATCAAACGATCTGGCGAGAAATATAGACATTTTCTTGAGAGCCTCGTGAGAAAGAAGGGACTGGAAAAGAACATAGTTTTTCACAACAAATTCGTCAGTCCCGATGAGCTTGCTACGTATCTCGCAGCCGCCGATATTTATGTTACCCCCTACTACTCGAAGGAGCAAATCTCCTCAGGAACACTTACCCAGGCTCTAGCTTATGGTAAAGCGATTGTTTCTACTCCTTATCCGTACGCCCGGGAACTTCTGAAGAATGGCAGAGGCCGTCTGATCAGATCTGGAAATCCCAGGATTATGGCCCAACAGATCATCGATCTTCTCAAAAATGAGAGTGAACGAAACCTCCTCCGGAGAAAGGCTTACCAATTTGGACGGCGGATCACTTGGCCAAAAATAGCCAGGGAGTATCTCGCTCTCTTTAAAAGGGCTCTTGAGAAATAGATTGCTGTTTTACAACCAGTTGCCGGACCCAAGGTACAGACTATTTTAGTCTTTCTCTTTTTTCTCACGTGGGGTCACCTTGTCTACTATCCTCATTCAGTCGATGTCGGCTTATCTTAGCCTCAGCCATCTCTCATCATGACTACGTATTCTACCAGGAACCTTTCCAAAACCAACGCTTATAATCATTATCACTAGGATGACAAGAATCATCGACATCGTGACTTCCCAGGAAAGGGGCTGAAAGATGACCACGTCAGTGTTTGGAAACAGAATCACCAAAGAACGAACCAACGCGGTAAAGTTCTTAACTAAAGTTATATTCCCGTTAAACAAAATATGAAGCTGTCCACTTACATCTCTGATTTTGGTGGTTCTAATACCAATTTCCTCAATGACTCCTGAGAAACCGAGACTCCCCAATCCTTCTCTGGTCCCCAGTCAGCTCCCAGACCAAGGTTTCCGAAGACGCCCCACCAGAGTCCTTCTGGTGCAGTGGGCTCAAAGTAATTCTTGAGACCCAGTGTTGCTCTCACGCCCAACGCTTTACGACCGAAGGAAACGGCCGGGGTGATATAGGTACTGGAGCTCGGACTCGTTACTTTCTCAAACTCAAGGCCAATGGCTCCTCGAAAAACCGCATCGCCAAGACCAATTTCTTCTTCATAATGAAATAAAAATCGGCAGAACCCCTATGGCGTCCACAGCTACAAATATAGGAACAAACGCCAATAGCAAATTCTTGATCATATTTATGTCCTTCTTTTGAAAAGAATGATTATATGACGACAGATATAGCTCTTAACTTAGCACACGTGGTACCAGTCAGTCTCCCCATCTCGCCCGGAATCCCCTCACGTCGACATGGACAAAGGGTCCATGGGATGCCGTCTTTTCGTACCTTGCCAATCCACCTATAAGAAGCCTATACCAAGGTTTACCGTACATCCCATCGATTATGTCATAGAGAATAGCGGCATCCCGATAGTCGATTCTACCGTCCCGGTTGAGATCATCCATGATGCCATCCTTGGAATTTTCATCAATAAAGATATCCGCAGCGTCTCCCCAGAGATGGCGGCTGTATTTCACGTTCCCGATCGTCCTGTTGTAGTAAGGGGTCCGGTATCCGCTCATGATAGTGAAGGTTTCGCAACGGTAGCCTTCTTCATTAACCTTCTCCAGAATAAGTTCTAACTTTAAGAGGAGTCGTTCCTTCAACACCAGGTATTTGGGATAACTACCTTCTTGATTACACAAAAATTGCTCCAGTTTGAGATGGGGAGCAACAAAAGTTTTCTCATTTTTCTTGGTGACCTCAATAAACCCCTTCGGTGGCTTGTAGATCGATAGCTGCTTGAATAATACAGAAGGGTAGGTACCGATGCGGTATCCATTAAGGTACTCTCCCTTCAAACGATTGTAGGGAACCATGACAAAAATGTTGAGCGTAATAGAATCGGCAGTGTGCGGCTGAATTATCTTAACCGGGTAGAGCCCAGTTTCCCCTGGGGCTCGCCAGTGCCACTTATTGGCAGCAATCGGCGTAACTTCCCCACCCGAAACCTCTAGAACATAGGGGTCCTTCTTGGCGTTATTCAGTGCCTGGAGCGTGAGTCTCTCATTGGGGAGGACGAAAATCCCGATTACTCGGTATGGCGATACCTCATCTTTGAATTTTACCGCGAATCCGGCCTTCCCAGAAGAGAATCCACTGCTCGGTCCAGCCGCTAGGTTTTGTACGATAAGGATAATAATCAGAATCTGGATTCCTGGGCTCAGGATATAGGATGACTTCTGAGGCAAACGATTCATTTTTGGACTCCTAAGCGAGGGGTGGGTTCTCTCGCAGGGCTTTATCCAGCAGCTGGTCGCGTCCGTAAATATCGCCGCGAAATTGAATTGATCCCTCCTCATCTGCCCATGCCGTCCAGTAAAGGAGATGTACCGACATTGGTTCTGGCAAGCGTACAGTGTGTTCTGATCGCCTATCGATGGCCGCGAGTATATTTTCCCGGCTCCATTTGGCATCACCCCGCAAGAGATATTCTGCCAGCTCAATGGGCTTTTCGATCCGGATGCACCCGGAACTGAATGTCCGCACGGTCTTGCCAAACAGCTCTCGGGAGGGGGTATCGTGAAGGTACACATTGAACTTGTTGGGAAACATGAATTTTACCTGGCCCAGCGCATTCAGCGGTCCAGGCTCCTGACGGAGTCGGTAATTGAAGTCCTTGGCGGTAACCTTGGACCAATCGATGGTCTGGGGATCAATTTCTCTAGTCTCTGCACCCCAGCCTTGAAAAACCTTAATGTCGTGGGTGGCCAAATACGTGTGGTCTTTGCGGATCAAGGGTAGCTTATCCTTGACGGCGATGCTGGGGGGAATATGCCAATAGGGGCTCAACACCAGATAGGTCATCTTGTCGCTGAAGACCGGGGTGCGGCGATATGGTTTGCCTACCACGACTTGCATAATCATCACTGGCTGGCCCTTCTCCACTACCTCCAATTCAAAATTAGCAATATTGACAAGGATGTAGCGTTGCCCGAGATCTTCAGGAAGCCAGCGCCAGCGTTCCAGGTTGACCTCAATCTGCCGCACGCGCTCTTCCACCGGCACATTCAGGGCAGCCAGAGTCATAGGTCCGATGACTCCGTCCACTTCCAACCCGTGCCGATTTTGAAACCTCCGTACCGCCTCCTCTAAGGCACCATCGAATAAGTCTGCCTCGTTGGATAACCTAGAGGCAAGATCTCCTGCGGCAATAAGCCGGTTGCGCGCCGCTACAACGCGTTCCCCCCGGTCACCCCTTCTCATTTTAGGGCCGGCAGGTATCATAGACCAACCGCCCCTTGAGGCAGTGTCCCGATAGCGGGCCAGAGCCTGGCAGAGGCTTGCGTAACCCGGATGTGGTGGAAGCAAACCTCTCAAGACTTTTTCAATCTGGTTTGAATCGAGAGCGGTCTGAAGAAGTCCAGCAAGATCGACTTGCCGGCGGTTGGCATGCCATTCCGGATCGATGGTTTCGGGGTGGATGCGGCCCGCCAATAAATGAGAACCATAGAGCAAGAAGGTGTCGGTACACAGTAGATCAAGGTCGACCAGCCTGCGGGGCTCAAGCTGCTTTTTCTTACGTTGATTTTGCCGCACCTCTCTCAGCGTGGCCTCGATCTTTGCCAAATGATAGTCACTCGGCCTGAGTCCATCGCGATCAGCCTCATTGATTGCTTTGATAAGAGCTTCCACTTGAGGAAGAGGACCATGGCCATCACTCCAGGCAGGCCGGTAGATTCGACGCTCATAAAAACGCGGCAACATCACCGAGGCATGGATGAGTTCTTCTCCAACCGTGATCTTCGGAGCAAATCCTGCCACTTCGATTCGGCTTCGCAGGAATTCACTGACCCGATCGGACAAAGCCTGAGCGCTAAGGGCTCCAAGCTCAGCTGACCCTGTGAAACATATCAAGCCCATCGTCAGCACAACTAGTCTATTTATGAGCCTTCCTGGAACTGAATAGTTGCATTTTGATTTCAAGCAATTCTCATAAAACCCCTTTGCATATTCTTCTACCATTCTGCCACCCCCTCATAACGGGACTGCGCCCTTTATTGGCTGTCTCATAGGCTTGACTTGCAAGAAAAACCCTTTACCTTTCCCGAGCGCTACACACTGCTTCTGAGTCTACAACTTCGGTTTTTTCTATTCTTTTAAGTATGCGTCAATTCTTAAGCCTAGTCAATCTGAAGTTGGTTGGCTTTAAGGACTACCCCTCAAAAAGGGGCAGCCCTTAAACTTACTCAATCTTTATTTCTTTTCTCTTTCGTTTGGCTTCTTCAGTTTTGGGCAGAGTAACTTCCAGTACCCCGTCTTGATACTTAGCTTTAACTTGCTCAGATTTTACCTTAACCGGAAGGGGAATCGTTCGCTCCCAGGCGCTGTATACTCTTTCAGAGTAGTAGTAATCCTCTGCTTTTTCTTTTTTTGCTCTCTCTACCTTTCCTGAGATGCTGATGTCATTTTCGGTAACAGAGATATTGATATTCTCTTTCTTGAGCCCAGGCATCTCAGAACGTAAAACCAGCGTATCTCCCTTCTCTACCAGATCTACTGCAGGAGTACCAATTAAACCTCGCTCTTTTGTTGCAGGCACTCCAGCTCCCCGCGGACCAGGAAGCGCCTCTCGTCGTATTCCCCGACCCCAGAAATCATCGAACATTCTCCTCATTTCTTGCTCCACCCGAGCAAACTCCCTGAACGGATCCCACATGGCCATTGTTATCACCTCCTCTTGATTTTATTATTGTGCCTTTCACAAAACTCTGAAAGGCTTACCAATTAGTCTTTATAAGGATATTGCGAGAACCTGCTGCAGCATCGGGAAGCTCAACAATGTTAAACTTAGGAAGGCCTCGGGCTAGATCTACTTCAACTTCCACAGGATAAGCATCTATTCCCTGAAGAGCGCTAGAGTAAACTTTGGCCAGCATTCTCTTTACCCTGTTATAATCTAGTGCAGTTTAGGAGTGATGTCAAGGAGAAAGTCTGGGACGGGAAAACTATATGAATTTTTCAGCAAAAGTCGAATATACCCCTTGACTTCTTTTTAAAACGATTATAATTATCTGACGATTAAGTCGATTATGACTAAATAGTCAAAACTGATAGAAAGATACTTTTTATTAAATAATTGATAATCGGAGGAGAAAAATGACCCAGGTGTTAAGCCGAAGGGAGAGAAGAAAAATCAATACTTCTAACAAAATCATCCGTGCTTCGTACAAAACTTTTTCCAAGAAAGGTCTCTTTCGAGCTACGCTTGACGAGATTGCTGAAGAAGCCGATGTGGGAAAGGGCACTATTTACTGCCATTTTAAAAATAAGTTGGATCTTGTGGCGTATTTAACCAAAAAGAGTATTGATGACTTACTCGGTTACTGTAAGCGATAAATAGCTGGGATAGAGGATCCTCACGAGGTAATCGAGAAATTGGTCAATGCCCATTTTACTTTTTTTGAGAAAAAAAGGGCTCTTTTCAATGTTCTTTTCTTCATAAGAGGAGCGCTACATCAGGATTTTGAAAGCCGATACACACAAAAGATGCAGAGTAATTATAAAAAATATATAAGTTTTTTAGCCAATGTTCTCGATGATGGAATTAGAAAGGGAGTTTTTCGACCATTTAATTCAGCAAATCAAGCGTATGTTTTTCACGGCATCATTATCGGTTTTATTTCCCAATGGATAATAAATGAAAGAAAGGGACCTTTTGTGGATAAGGCAGAACTTATTACCCAGACTTTTTTGCGCGGGATCATAGCCGCTGAACAAAAAGAAGAAAAGAGACACTCATAAATTAATCGGCTGCAGAGTGGCTCGGGGGCAAGAAACCCAGGTTACTTTTATAGTAAACAAGGGTAGAGAAAACATTCATTGTCCAAAGGAACAAAGGAGATTATATGAAAGTAGGACTTCTTACTTCAGAAAAATTCGAATTATCCAAATCGCCTATCATATCTTTAAATAATTACCTCCTAAACAAGGGTATAGGTTCTCAAATAACTAGCCCCTGCGTGATTAATCCCGATATTTCCTCCTTAAGGGGCTACGATGCTGTGATAGTAAGGATTCTTGAGCGCGAGTATCTGTGGCTTGCCCAATACCTTGAGGAGATGGGAACTGTGGTGATAAACTCCTACCGGGCTTTGTGCCTTAGTAGTAATAAGTTCATGTCCGATGAGATTATGAAACAATCGGGTTTGAAGGTACCGAGAACAGTATTTGCTTCAAAGGAAAAAATTTTAGAAAATGTGGATGGTTCTATGTTTCCCGCTCTGGTGAAGCCTTTATATGGGCGTTCAAAGGGAATAATATATGTAAAATCGGTAGAGAGTCTAAAGAATTTGCGGAAAAAGTGGATATATCTACAAAAATTTATTTCCAATAATGACAGTGTAACCAGAATCTATAAGATAGGGAAGGTGGTTAAGAGTTTTTTCCATCCCAATGAGGATAAGGCCTGGGAGGTATTCCTTCCGGATGAGATAATGGAGGGGGCCCTGCGCTGTTTCGATAGCATGGAAATGGTGATAGGGGGAATGGATTTGCTAGAGAGTGAAGATGGTTACTATGCCCTGGAAGTAAATGACTTTCCAGCAGGGGTAAAGCGCATAGAAAACTGGTTAGAGCTGATAGCTGATTATTTAGTTGAAACTGTATGTACGATAGGTCAAGGAGAGATAAGCTCTTATGATCCCAAAAAAAGAATGGAATTTACTCAAAAGGACTCATCAACATAAAGAAACAGCATTTGTTTCTGCATATATTAATAGCCCCTGTTATCACCTAATTATCCGATTTCTAATTGAGAGACTTTCTTGAGCCAAGACAACTGTAAGAACTTGCCAAATTTGAAGCTCCTCTGTCAAGAGATTTTTCCCAAGCCAGTTGTGGGATAGAGGGATTTTTAGGAAAAGCTGGCCTTTGAGTAGCAGACGGAGAATTAATTAAAAAGGAATCTCCACTGGAGCCCTCAAAACTCTTTTGGGATACGATGGTTGACAACCACTTAGCTTTACCTTAATTTATCCCCCAAAGATGCAATTAGGGAATTTTTGAATAAGGGGTAAGTTTAGACAGTGATGTAGGTGCGACATTGTCGCCTATACTCCAAAATTCGAAGAACATGCGACTGTGTCGGTATCAACAAGTTAGACGCAATTTTGGCACAAGGAGGATAAAAGCATGAAGGGAAAATCATCTAAATCCGAACCTCCGCAAGGGAGAAAAGCCATCGTGGCAGGCACCAAATCCCTTGGGCCTGTACTCAATTTAGAGGAACATGTAGAACCCGATTGGTGGCGACGCATCTTCAATTCAATCTATTTAAAAACGGACGGAGA
>CAZQMG010000059.1:0-10338 GCA_964594375.1 uncultured Clostridia bacterium
ATGGCTGCTAATAAGTCAATTCAAACCGGTCAACCGGTGAGCTTTCCACTCTGAGTACAGAAAATATAATAAGAGAAGACTGAAGTATGTAGTCAATCCAGGGTATATAGCAATTGATTATAATGAAGAAATCTCTTGATATTTCTAATAACCTGAAGGAGGAGAAATTTGGAGAGCTTAATGAAGCCCATCAAGACTTTGGTGGATACGGAAAGTAGTAATTTCGTTTTTCTTAACATATATCCGGCCGATACAGGAAATAATTATGAGGTCGTTGAGGAGAAGGGCTTTGCTAAGATTGTGATTGAGGAAGAGGGTATTCCCGTATTCAGGAAAAATCCAAAATGTAGGAAAAGTCAGGAGAGGAATAATGAGGATGGATAATAAATTTTGTATGTTGATTGATGGAAAATGGACTGAGGCAGAATCAGGGGAGAATTTTGAGGTAATTGACCCGGCTACCTCTGAGGTCATCGCTAAGGTTCCAGCAGGAGGAAGAGAGGATGTTCAAAAGGCTCTTGAGGCAGCGGAGGAGGCTTTTAAAGAATGGGGGAACCTCCCTCCTCTTCAAAGAGCTAAGTTTATACGTAAAGCAGGGAATTTAGTCAGAAAATATCAAGAGGAAATAAGTAGGTTGCTTACCCAAGAGCAGGGCAAGCCTCTTTCAGAGGCAAGAGGGGAAATAGGGGGAGCAGCCGATGCCATTGATTATTACGCTGAAGAAGCCCACCGTATATTAGGTGAGGTTATCCCTACAAACTCGGCAAGACGACGTAGTCTGGTCATTAAGCAGCCCATAGGTGTAGTGGGAGCCATTGCGCCATGGAACTATCCAGTGAGCCTTTTAATTTGGAAGGTAGCTCCAGCCCTTATTGCTGGTTGTACAGTGGTAGCAAAGCCATCCAGCAGTACCCCTTTATCTGTTATAAGGACGTTTGAGTGTTTGGCAGAGGCGGGTATTCCAGCAGGAGTGCTAAATCTAGTAACAGGCTCTGGCAGAGTTGTTGGTGATGAACTTGTGAAAAATCCCATAGCTAAGAAGATTGCCTTCACTGGAGAGACGCATACCGGAAAGGAAATTATGAGTAAGGCAGGGGCAAATTTAAAGAGGTTATCGCTTGAACTTGGGGGAAATTGTCCTCTTATTGTTTGTGAGGATGCTGATTTAGAAAGCGCCGTAAAGGGAGGAGTATACAGATCCTTTCGCAATATGGGCCAGGTATGCAATAGCATAAATAGAATCTACGTTGATAAGGCTATAGCTTCAAGGTTTATAGAGATGTTTGTGGAAGAGACAAGAAAACTAAGCATAGGTAATGGCTTGAAGGAGCCCGAAGTAGATTTAGGGCCGATGATCACGAATGAGCAAAGAGAGCATACTAAAGAACATATTAAAGATGCGATGAGCAAAAGGGCAAGGGTTTTATATGGTGGCAAGGAACCTGAAGGCGACAGATTCAAAAGGGGATTTTTCTTTGAGCCAACCGTTTTAACCAACGTTGATCACACTATGCTTATTATGCAGGAGGAGACTTTTGGACCTGTAGCTCCTATAATGGTAGTGAATAATGTGGAAGAGGCTGTGAAGTTAGCAAATGACACTAAGTATGGACTGGTCAGTTATGTCTATACGAAGGATATAAAAAGGGCAATATCCACTGCTGAGTCTCTTGAATGCGGAACAGTCGGCATAAATAATGTCTCCGGTGGTGAGGTGTTCTATCCCTATGGAGGGTGGAAGAAAAGTGGATTAGGATTGGAGCTTTCTCACTATGGCCTTCAGGAATACCTTGAGATAAAGCATATCCGGGTTGACATAGGATATTAGCAATAGTCCTTTTCCTTGAACTTAGTAACAGGTCTGGATTTTACCGATAAGCTAATGGAGATAGGTGAGAGAATCTACAACCTGGAAAGGCTGATATTAGCTAGAGAAGGGATACGCCGAAAGGATGATATGCTACCTGCAAGAATAACCAAGGAAAAAATACCCGAGGGTCCAGCTAAGGGTCATGTGTTAACCAAAGAGATGTATGAAGTTGAGCTTGATGAGTATTATGAAGCAAGAGGATGGGATAGAGAAGGACTGCCTATCCCTAAAAAAATAGAGAATCTGGGGTTGGCTAATCTCTGATTAATACAAAGTAGTCTCCAGGTATGGTGCTGGAGTTGAAAGGTGTAGATTAATGAGACAACTAATGAAACCTTTTAAAACCTTGCTGAATATGAAAAGCGGCGAGCTCAATCCCTATAAACGTGTAATTGAGAGGAGATTGAGTGATACGAAGGGAATGTGGTTTGACGCTCAGGCTTACAGTAAACTCCTTAATCAGGAAGATAAGCTAATCTATAAGGTATACGAAGTAGATGTTCCTCAGAAGTCCGGACAATTGCCTCACTGTACGACTATCATCTATCCTGGCAAAGTAGGAAGCGAATATTTTATGACCAAAGGGCACTTTCATCTTAAGGAGGATACAGCCGAGATCTATTTTTGTCTTCAAGGAGAGGGGTATTTATTGATGCAAACCAGGCAGGGACAAGTTTCCTCCATCCAAATGAAATCAGGTATTATAGCCTATGTTCCTCCTTATCAGGGACATAGGACGATGAATACCGGGGATGAGGAGTTTATCTTCCTTGCCGTATTTCCAGGAGATGCGGGGCACGATTATAAAGCTGTGGAGGAGAGAGGTTTTGCTAAAGTTTTGGTAGAAGAGAGAGGAAGTCCTCAGTTGGAGAGAAATCCAAAGTACGTAAACGAGTCAGAATAAATGGCATTCCCTCTTCCTGAAATTATGGTTGCACTCCCCCTTGCCGGAGAGAATATCTTGGGCAGAAGGTTGCCAATGTTTTCGGAAGGTGAAAATTGCAGTTAAATACTCGTAATTTTGCCAAGATGATTGAATTCAGTCTGGTAAGACCTGACGCAACAGAGAAGGATATAGAGGAGTTTTGTCGCATTGTCAGGGAAAATAATTTTGCAACTGCCTGCATTAATCCGGCTAATGTGCTTCTTACAGCAGAGCTTCTTAGGGGAACAGATATAGATATTTCAGCCTCCATTGGCTTCCCCTTTGGTGCCCATATTCCGGAAGTAAAAATCTTAGAAGCTAAACGGGCCATGGAAATGGGAGCAACTCAGATAGACATGGTAATAAACATAGGTGCTTTAAAATCGGGGAAAGATAAGATTGTTTTTGAAGATATCAGGGGAGTGGTTGAGGCAGTAAAGGATTTTCCAGTAAAAGTAATTCTGGAAAATGGGTTCTTAAATGAGGAAGAAAAAGTAAGAGGATGCAGAATTGCCAAAGAAGCAGGGGCCAGTTTTGTAAAGACATCAACAGGAGTTGAAAGTAAGTACCTTCTTGAGAGAAATTCTCAATCTATAGGGGCAACAGTTAAAGATGTCAAACTGATGAAAAAGACAGTGGGAAACAAACTGAAGGTTAAAGCATCGGGAAGAATACACACCCTTGATTTTGCCCTGGAGCTGATAAAAGCAGGAGCAGACAGAGTGGGAACCAGCAAAGGGCCTCAACTGATTCAGGAATTTAAGGAGAGATTTGGAGATTCTCTCGGTTGACAAAAATTTTCTTTCGACTATACTATATTATAGAATTAAGTTCTATAATATAGAAGAGAGTAAGGGAAAATTCAAGCAATTAAACCTACCAGTAATATGGTGAGTTTAAAATAACAGATGAGGGGGTGATAGAGAAGATAAGTATGAAAAGAGAGAGGATAGATTCTTTGAAAGAAAGTAAGACCTTTCAAAAAGGAGGTTAAGAATGTTCAAAAAAACAAGAAAGAGTAGGCTCATCCTGGTACTGTGCGTTTCGGCAGTCTTGCTGAGCGCTCTGGGAATTAGTCCGGCCTTGGCACAGAAAAGATTTGAGGGAATTGAAATTACCGTATTTACGCAAACCCCTCCCTTTATTGCCAAGCCAGTGCAGATGTTTAGGGCTGATTGGGAGAAGGAAACTGGAGGAAAAGTGAGATTGATTACCGCTCCCTGGGCGGAGCTATACCCGAAGATGTTTAGCTCGTTTGCCCTAGGGGCCAAAAATTACGATATCATCATTTTTCCGGCAGCCTACCTGGCAGATTTTGCCAGTAACGAGTTTTTGGCTCCTTTGGATACCTTCATTGCTGCAGATACGAGAATAGATTGGCTGGATATATTACCGGTTTACCGAGAAAAAATCTCCACCTATGCTGGCACAACCTATGCTATTACTATGGATGGGGATAGCCACATGTTCTACTACCGCCGAGACGCCATCGAGAATCCTGAACATCAAGCCAAATTCAAAGCCGAATACGGATATGACCTCGCTCCTCCCAAGACCTGGGCAGAGGTTCGAGACGTAGCCGAGTTCTTTAACGGATGGGATTGGGACGGCGATGGCCGGGAAGAATATGGAGTGGTGGAGGGTATGAGGAAGGGTGCTCAGGGATTCTGGACCTTTTTTTCTCGGTCGGCAGCCTATACCTCCATACCTGGACAGGCTCAGGGCCTATTTTTCGACCCTGAGACTATGAATCCCCTGATAAACGATCCTGGTCATGTCCGGGCACTTGAAGACTGGATAGAGATGATAGAATTTGGTGTTCCCGGTATGATTAACATGGATAATGGGGAGGTAAGAAGTGTTTATGCTGCGGGAGAAGCTGCTCTGGCTATAGATTGGGGAGACGTTGGAGTTATATCAGATACCGATCCCGGGTCTACGGTTAAGGGAAAGGTAGGCTACAGCATACTTCCGGGAACTACCAGGGCCTGGGACTATGTCAAGGAGAGCTGGGTAGATTTTCCTGAAGTGAACCATGCACCCTACCTTGCCTTTGGAGGTTGGATAGCGGGAATTGATGCCAAGAGTGACAATGTAGAAGCAGCCTATGACTTCCTTTCATACCTGGGTAGTCCGGAGAATAGCTACATCTGTGTAACCACACCTGAGACAGGTTTTAACCCTTATCGGGAGTCACATTTTGAGAAGTTGGCCGGCTGGTATGGGTATGGGTTTGTTCACCCAGAAGACTATTTGGGGGCTATAGAAGCGACTATCGCTCATTCCAACGTTCAACCTGATATAAGAATTCCGGGAGCATTCCGCTACTTTGAAGCTCTTGATGCTCAACTGGCCATGGCTCTTGCTGGAGCGAAAACGGCAAAGCAGGCCCTTGATGACGCAGCTAAAGAATGGGAGGCAATAAGCCAAGATCTGGGTAAAGAAAAACAGCTGAAAAACTATAGAGCCTCGCTGGGATTACCTATCGAATAAAAGAAAGTGTAAACCAACCTGGTTTTTTATCGTCCCCAGAGGCTTAAAGGTTTCTAGGCTTCTGGGGACCTGTCATATTTGAGATGAATACATGCCAATGACAAACATATTGAGCTCATTTAGGGGAAAGAAAGCAGGAAGGGCGTTCATTCTTCCGGCAGTGATAATCCTTTTACTCTTAACTATATTTCCTTTCCTTTTTTCTCTTTTCTTAAGCTTTGGTAAAGTATCCTTTCTGGGTGGCCTGCAAATTCATTTTGCCGGACTGAAGAACTGGCTGAGGCTGTTTAATGATGAACGCTTTTACAATGCCTTATCCAACACCGTTCTAATTGCAGTGATTGCAGTAGCTATGGAATATGTTTTGGGCTTGGGGTTAGTTTTACTGCTAAACAGAGGAGTGAAAGGGAGCACATTTTTTAGAGTTCTGTTCTTCCTTCCCATGATGTTGACTCCCATTGCAGTTGGATATATGTGGAGAATGATGTTTAATCCTACTCGGGGCCCCATTAACCATGTCTTACCCTTACTGGGCCTTCCTGCCGTCGGCTGGCTAACGGAGCCGAAGATAGTGTTATATTCAATTATACTAACCGATATCTGGCAGTGGACACCTTTTATGATTCTCATCCTATTTGCTGGTCTTCAGAGTATTCCGCCGGCTTTACTGGAAGCGGCCAGGGTAGATGGTGCCTCTGGCTGGCGGCTATTCAGGGAAATTATATTTCCCTTACTGATTCCGGCATCTATCGCCGCCATCTTACTCAGAACCATTGAGGTTCTCAAGATAGTGGACAAAATATATATTTTAACTGGAGGAGGTCCGGGGATATATTCTGAAAGTATGACTTTATTTGGATACAGTCTGGGACTTCGCGCCTTCGATTTAGCATATGGGGCCACCATCGCTTTTAGCCTTTTTGCTACCATCCTGGTAATTTCCATTATTTTCTTACTGATGACCAGACGCTCTCAGGAGATTAGCCTAGAATGAAAGCTGTGAGAAATGAAAGATTTATGAAGGTAACCACCTATCTCTTGCTCATTGCCTGGGCAGTTTTTGTTCTATTTCCTCTCTATTGGATGCTAACCACTTCCTTTAAGTCAAAATTAGATGTCTTTCTAGGTCCCAAATATATTCCCTGGGTAGATTTTAGGCCAATAGTGCAATGGTGGATAAGGATATTCACAGTGGAAAGAGAAGAGGTGATTCGCCCGCTGATTAATAGTATCGTAGTTGCCAGTATTAGCTCGCTACTTGCGGTCTTATTGGGCACCATGGCCGCCTATGGCTTGACAAGATTTAAGTTTAAATTTGGCCCTTTGCGTAATCACGATATCCTTGTCTGGATAGTCTCCCAGAGGATGATGCCGCCCATTGTGATTGCCCTGGCCTTATTCTTGATGTTTAAGGTAGTAAATCTTCTCGATACTCGGCTTGGCATGACCCTCATCTATACAGCGTTCAATCTGCCCATCGCCGTCTGGATGATGAGGAATTTCTTATCACAAATTCCTATCTCCATCGAAGAGGCAGCCATGGTTGATGGAGCTTCACGGTCTCAGATATTCTTCAGAGTAGTCCTTCCCCTAACTCTGCCTAGCCTGGCGGCTACTTTTCTTCTCTGTTTTATTTTTGCCTGGAATGAGTTTCTCTTTGCCCTAATTTTGACCTTTGATAAAGCCAGCACTATGCCCATATTGATTGCCTCTCAGCACTTTCAAAGGGGACCCCAGTGGTGGGACATATCGGTCATGTCAACGGTGGCCATAGCTCCGGTCGTAATTATAGCCCTTAGTCTGCAGCGCTATTTCGTTAAGGGCTTGATCCCCATAAGTAAGTGATGATAGGGGAGATGATTTAAGAACTTGCGTTTTCCCCGCACGGTTTTAGCCATCAATTTCCGTTTTTCCTTAATTTAATAGACAGAGAGATTATGATTTTTTAGAACAGATAAAAAGGAGGAAAATAAAGATATGGAGTACCGATTTCTTGGGAATACCGGTTTGAAGGTTTCTGAGCTTGCTTTTGGAACACAAACGTTCGGCTGGGGTGCTGATGAGAAAACCGCTCATGCCCTGGCAGATCTGTTCGTGGAGGCGGGAGGTAATCTATTTGACACAGCCGATTCATATAATAGCGGCCTAGCAGAGTCAATGCTCGGTTCCTGGTTAAAAGCGAGAAAAAACAGACATTCGGTGATTGTTGCCACTAAAGTCTTTTTTCCTACCGGAGATGGTCCTAATGATGCCGGCGCATCGCGAAAGCACATTTTCCACTCCATCAATGAGAGTCTAGGCAGACTGAAAACAGATTACGTTGATCTTTACCAGATTCACTGTTTTGACCTATCAACACCATTAGAAGAGACCCTCAGTGCCCTGGATGATTTAGTTCGGGCCGGAAAGATTCGTTATATGGGGGCTTCTAATTACACCGCCTCCCAACTGGAAAAAGCTTTAATGCTCAGCGAAATTCACCAATGGGAATCTTTTAGCGCTCTGCAAGCCGAATACAGCCTCATTGTGAGAAGTACAGAGTGGGAGCTTCTCCCCCTCTGCAAAGAGGAGGGAGTGGGTTTTCTGGCCTGGTCTCCGGTGGCAGGCGGGTGGCTTACCGGCAAGTACGGACGAAATCAGCCACCTCCATCCAACAGCAGAGTGGGTAGGAAAGATAGATGGGATGATCAACCAGAGCAGCGTGAAAGTGAACTCACCTGGCGGGTTATTGATAACCTTATTGAAATAGGCAAAGATTGCGGAAAAACTCCTGCTCAAATAGCACTGAACTGGATTCTGCAACAACCCGGGATAACTACCTCGATCTTGGGCGTACGCACTTTAGAGCAGCTAAAAGAAAATTTAGGGTGTATAGGTTGGCAGCTTTCAGAGGAAGAGATGAATAGACTGAAAAAAGCAAGCGATGTCCCTCTCCCGTATCCATACCGGTTCATTGAAAGGTATACCAGGAGAAGATAAAGCATCTAAGTCTGTACTAATTAATTAAGAAAACCTGCTGCAAGTGAACGACCCCGCAGCAGAGCTGGAGGGTATTCTGGTCTCACTCATTTTCCGGTTGACAAAAATTTTGTTTTGACTATACTATATTATAGAATTAAGTTCTATAATATAGAAGAGAAACGACTTGTCTAAAAAACAACCTAGCTATCCCCTGAAGGCTTTGGATAAATCTTTAGCAATTCTTGAGATTTTATCTCAAGAGAATTCTCCTTTGAGTATAGCTGAGCTCAGCGAAAGATTAGGTATCTACCCCAGTACCATCCACCGCATTCTGGACACTTTAAGATATTGGGGGTATGTAGAGCAGGATTCCCATACGCAAAGGTACCAACTGGGACTGAAGGTACTAGAACTGGGTATGACTAAGCTTCAGGGGATGGAGCTAATAAAAGAGGCTACTTCTTATCTTAAGGAGTTACAAAATCAATCAAATGAGACTGTTCACCTGGCCATCCTGGAAGAAGGAGAAGTCCTTTACATAGATAAAGAGGAATCTTCTCAGAGTATAAGGATGGTTTCCAGAGTGGGCAGGCGTGTACCTGCCCACTGCACTGCGTTAGGTAAAGTACTATTGGCTTACCTGGACGAAGAAGAACAAGAAAAAGTCATTAACGAAAAAGGGCTTTCCCCTTTTACTGAAAATACTATAACCAACAAGAAAAAGCTAAGAGAAGAACTGAGCAAAGTTAGAAAGCAAGGGTTTGCAGAAGACAGGGAAGAGCACGAGAAAGATGTCCGTTGTCTAGCTGTTCCCATAAAAGATCATCGCGGCACAGTGATAGCAGCTGTTAGCCTCTCTGCCCCTGCTTTCCGTATGGAGGCTAGTAAAAAGAAAAAGTTAAAGGAAATTCTGCTTCAAGCGGGTGAGGATATCTCCAAACGATTGGGATATAATAGGACTAAGGGAACTACTTCCGTCTGTTAGGTATCTTCATCGACCCATATAATCTTTCTCACTGGCCGGAGATGCTCTGGATGTTATGGAAAAAGAGCCACCTGATTCTAAAAATCCCCTTTTGGAATTGAACAATGTCATCATTACACCCCATATTTCTTATTATTCGGAGCAATCTTAGGCTGAGCTAAAAACAAAAGCAGCTCAAGCAGTCTTAAATGTCCTGAAAGGAGGCCTACCCAAAGCAATTGTTAATCCTGAGGTAGTGAAGGAAAAATAGGATTTGGGAATAGGACCATATCCCTGGGCCGATAAGGTGCGGCAGGGGAAAACTGGCGAGATAAAAGGAGAAAAGAAGTATGAGTCAAAAAAGCGAAAAACTAGGGATTATGCTTGAGGGCGGAGTTATTCCGGTCATCAGGGCAAAGTCAGCCGACGAGGCTCTTAAAGTAGTTGAGGCTATCAGAAAAGGAGGAATTAATACTATTGAGATAACTATGACGGTTCCGGGTGCTATAGGGGTTATGGAAAGGCTGGCCAAGGAGGCCGGTGGTGAGATATTGTTAGGAGCAGGGTCAGTGCTCGATCCGGAAACCGCCCGGGCATCTATTCTGGCCGGTGCCGAGTTCATTGTGGGACCCTGCCTTAACCCCGAATTGGTCAGGCTATGTAAAAGATACAGTAAAATTGTAATTCCGGGAGCCATGACTCCTACTGAGATAATGAGCGCCTGGGAGATGGGAGCGGATGTAGTGAAGGTTTTCCCAGCCGGTCAATTAGGTGGACCCTCTTACATCAAGGCCATAAAGGCACCCTTACCACAGATCCTGCTTAATCCTACCGGAGGGGTGAGTTTAGATAATGCGGGAGAGTTTATTAAGGCTGGAGCTTCGGTTATCTCAGCCGGTAGTGCCCTGGTGGATAAAAAAGCTGTGGCCCAAGCGCAGTTTGAAGTGATAACCAGAAAAGCAGAACAATTCGTAGAGGAGGTAAGAAAGGCCAGAGGAAAATGAGGTTAGCCAATAAGGTGGCCATTGTTGTCAGCGCTAGCCCAACAAAAATGTGTTGTTTAAGGAGTGAAAAATGGGAAAGTTAGAAGGAAAAAGAGTTGTGTTTCTAGTTGGGCAAGAGTTT
>CAZQMG010000060.1:0-9983 GCA_964594375.1 uncultured Clostridia bacterium
ATAAAGTAATTCTTGATGTTCTGCCTCATGCTGTTTTGGTTGTGAACCGCCAGCTAAAAGTAGTGATGTGCAACCGAAGCTGCGAGAATCTTCTCCTGAAATCAGTCAAAGAAATAGAAGATAAACAGCTATCCGAGGTTATTCCTCACAAAGACCTCCAGAATCAAGCCAGAATAGTCCTGCAAAACCGAGGAGCTGGAACAAAGGTGGTCGAACTCCATCCGGAAACAGAAAAAGAGAGTCCAAAAATCCTGAAGGCTACTATAACCGTTCTCCATCTGGAAGATGTGGGAATGCCCCTGTGTCTCATCACCTTAGAAGATATGACCCAGCACGAGCAACTGGAAGAACAACTGGTGCAATCAGAGAAGTTAGCCGGGATGGGATTATTAGGAAGTAGCATAGCTCATGAGCTGGGCAATCCTTTAAGTATCATGGCCTCAACCCTCCAGTATATACAGGATACTCTTCTGGGTGACAATAATCAGAACCTGAGGGAGGCCATTGAAACCATTATGGATAACATCCAGCAGATGCATATTCTGCTGCGCAGCCTTTCTGATTTCACCGGTTCGAAGCGGCCTCAA
Source organism: uncultured Clostridia bacterium (assembly GCA_964594375.1). GTDB lineage: Bacteria > Aerophobota > Aerophobia > Aerophobales > AE-B3A > AE-B3A. The sequence continues at coordinate 588 of CAZQMG010000060.1, forward strand.
TTTGAATCCTGCAGCCTCCAGCGCATTCTTTCCCAACTACTGACCTTTATCAGTGGAGAGGCTGAGATACACAATGTCAGCATACAGCAAGAGTTTGGCAACAATATCCCTAACTGCCAGATAGACCGCCAAGAGATAAAACAACTCTTTTTGAATATTTTTAAGAATGCTACGGAGGCTATGCCTGAGGGAGGACACTTAGGTGTCAAGATGCACCTTGTCCAGGGAGATTCATCGAGGAACGAAGATAGTGTGTGTGTGCAGATTTCTGATACCGGGGTGGGAATTAATGAAACTGAGATACAGTATATTTTCAGACCCTTTTATTCCACAAAACCCAAAGGCACAGGTCTGGGACTTCCCTTCTGTCGACGCGTTGCCGAGGAACATGGGGGAGAAATCTCCCTAAAAAGTCAGGTGAAAAGAGGAACCACCTTTACAATAATTCTGCCCATCAGACAGGGAAAGGAGGAAAGGTATGAACAGTAACTTAACTATTCTGGCCATTGATGACGAGCCAGCAGTCCACAAAATTCTTGTTCGCCTGCTAAAGTCGAAGTTTTCCATTCATTCAGCATGCTCTGGATTAGAGGGATTTAAAAAAGTGAATCTCATCTCGCCTGATTTAATCCTGCTGGATTTGAAGATGCCGCAGATGAGCGGGATAGCTGTTTTAAAGAAACTGAAAGAAAATGGCAAAAATATTCCTGTGGTTATTCTTACCGCCTATGGAAGCGCGGATTCGGCAGTTCGGGCCATGAAGCTGGGAGCAGTAGATTACATTGAAAAGCCTTTTGATCACCAGAAACTTAAGCAAACGCTAAGGACATTATTAGCGGAAAAGAAAAATGTGCAGGAGTTATCCAATCAGTTGGCTATCGTAGGAGAAAGCGCCCAGATAAAAAAGGTATGGCAATTAGTTGAAAAATATGGTCCCACCGATCTGCCTATCCTCCTGCTAGGAGAGACCGGTACCGGTAAGGAGCTATTTGCCAGAGCTCTGCACGAAATGAGCAAACGATGCAGAGAACCTTTTGTGGCCATTGATTGCTCTGCAGTTCCTGAATCATTGGTGGAAAGCGAGATATTCGGATACGAAAAGGGCGCCTTCACCGACGCTGATGGGAGCAAGCCCGGACGACTGGAGTGGGCGAACAAGGGAACTTTGCTCCTGGATGAGATTGGCAATCTTTCTCTGAGATACCAGGCAAAGTTTTTAAGAGTTCTGCAGGAACAGCAATATGTTCCCCTGGGGGCCAAGAAGAGTAAAAGTCTGGATGTGCGGGTTGTCAGTGCCAGCAACACCGACCTCAGGCAAGCTATCCAGGGTGGTAGTTTTCGAGAAGACCTTTTTTACCGCCTCAGTGGAGTAATTATCGAACTTCCTCCCTTAAGGGAGAGAGAAGGCGACATTGAGCTTCTAGCCCGCTATTTTGTAGAAAAGTATGGAAAAAAATACAATAAACAGGCCCTGGTGATTTCTGATGAGGCTATGGACCTTTTATCATCCTACGGGTGGCCAGGGAATGTTCGGGAGCTAGAACATATCATAGCCGGCGCAGTTATTCTGGCAAATCAGATTATCCTTCCTGCGCATCTTTCGCTGTATTCCTCAAAGGGAATATCTATCTCTGGCGGCAACGGTGCAGGAAGAGTCAGGTTAGAATTAGAATTTGGCTGTAGCGTCAGTAAGCCAATCGATCTAAAAAAAATCAAGAAAAAGGTAGCAGAAGAAGCCGAAGAACAGATTATTGCTCAGATGAAAAAGAGGAACTCTTTAAATCAAATTGAAATGGCAAGGTTTCTCGGCATAGACCCAAAAACTTTGCGGAGTAAAATGAAAAATGATTCTCGTAGTAGATGACCAGGAAGGTATGTGCTGGGTTCTATCCAAGGTTCTCTCGGATGCTGGGTTTTCAGTAGAGACTGCTGGAACTGCTAAAGAAGCTCTTTCCATAGCCACTAATAATAGGGTCTCAGCTGCTGTTATAGACTATCGTCTGCCGGATAGGAACGGCGTTGACCTTTTCTTAGAGCTAAAAAGAATCAAACCGAAAATCCAGGGGGTACTCATTACCTCTTACGGTTCAAAGGAACTGCGGGAAAAAGCCCTTCAGTTTGGTTTTCATGCTTACCTTGATAAGCCCTTCCAAAAGCAGGCCCTCATTACCGTTCTGCAGGCGTGTTTAAGAAAAGTCATAGGGAATTAACACCCGAAATTAGGGAATCGATTCCCTAATTTCCCTCATGCCAGCCAGGGCAAAATTCCATAAATCCTTCACTAATAAAGGGATTATGTTTTTCTTCCTAGCTTGGCAGATTTTTTGCACCAACAGTTCTATGTAAGTATCATCAAAGTACCTAATATTGCCCTGGGGCGAGTCTGGGTCTCCTGACCCAGACCTGGAAAGGACTTTGGGAAGATGAAGAGATTTTTCTCCTCAGGGTCTTCCAGGGATTTCTGGATATTAATATAATCTTACGCTGAAAGGGGGTGAGAAGATATGGCTACGGTGAACAAAAGTAATGATAGTTCGAGTTTGGCTGAGGTAATTGACCGCATCCTTGACAAGGGAGTTGTGGTTGATGTCTGGGCTAGAGTATCGCTGGTCGGAATCGAAATTCTGGCTATCGAGGCGCGTGTGGTAATTGCTGGGGTGGACACTTACCTCAAGTATGCTGAGGCTGTTGGATTGACTGCTAGTGCTGCTGCTTAATTCAAAAAGACAAGGGCTTACCGGTCCCCTATGGCAGCAGCGACAGGATCTTCTGCCTCTGCTGCATAGGGGTCAGGCAAAAACATAGGCCAGAAGAATAGAAAAGAATAAAAAGGAGGATTTAAAAAGATGGGAAAGATAAGTGATGATATGCAAAATGTGGTTGATGAGATTTGCTCATCGGCCCAGGCCCGTGGTACTGCTCTTCGGGAAACTAGAGAGAAGGCCAGGCAACTGATGAAAGATGCCGACAATGCGGTGAAAGACATTCATAATGTAAACCAGGCTCAAGCTAAGGCTCTCAGGGAAAAGCTTTCCTCCCAGGAGAAAGCTCGTGCGACGGCCACTCAAGAGTTTATGGAGGAGATCAAAGAATCCATAGGGGAGATCAAAGTAGAAGTCAGCGAAATACGTTCTGGTACACACAATTTCACAGAGCGATTGCGTATGGAACATGGGGATATGGCTAAGGCTCTCAGGGAAAAGCTTTCCTCTGAGGAGAAAGCTCGTGCGCAGGCCACTCAAGAGTTTATGGAGGAGGTCCACCAGTTTATGGAGGAGGTCCAGCAGACTAATAACCAGGGTAGAGATGCGGTAAGGGAGATGCTGGGCGAGATTGACTCTGATCTCCGGCAGGCAGGTCAGATTTGGAGGAAGGGAGTGAAAATAGCAACGGAGGCTCCTGCAGAGAAAGAAGAAATCAAGAAAAAGCCAAAGGAAGAAAAGGATAAAGTCCTGGAGGTTATTGCCAGACATCCCGAGGGAGTTAAGTTGATTAATATTGGAAACGAACTGGGGGTGGACTGGAGAACTCTAATTGGACCTACCAAGTCTCTCGTGGATGAAGACGAGGTTGAAAAGATTGATACTATGTACTACCCTAAATAAGGAGGAATAAATGGTAGAAACACAGACTCTCCTGCGGGTTCAACCCAGGGATGATTTTATTATTAGTCCGTCCATAGAGGCTGTCACCACCCGGGCTATGGCCTACCTGGAGGCAGGCTATCCTGTTCACTTCAGGGGGCCAACCGGTACCGGTAAGACAACCCTGGCCCTTCACCTGGCAAAACTCCGCAACCGACCGGTGATATTGATGTATGGCGATGAGGAATTCGGTTCCTCTGATTTAGTGGGAGGCGAAAAAGGGGTAGTTTCCAGGCGATTAGTTGATAACTTCATCCACTCGGTGTTAAAGACTGAAGAGAGTGTAAGACCACAATGGATTGACCAGCGCCTTACCACTGCCTGCAGGTACGGATACACCCTAATCTACGATGAGTTCTCCCGCTCTCGTCCCGAGGCTAACAATGTACTTTTGGCCGTTTTTGAAGAGAAGCTACTCAGTCTTCCTGAGACTCGCTACGGGGAAAGCTATATGCGGGTCCATCCTGAATTTCGGGCTGTCTTCACCAGTAACCCTGAGGAATATGCAGGAATTCACAAAACCCAGGATGCACTTCTGGACCGAATGGTTACTATTAAGTTAACCCATTATGACCGAGGGACCGAGATTGCCATTACCAGAGCCAAGTCAGGTATTGGGGAGAAGAGGGCGGAAAAGATTGTAGATATTGTCAGAGATCTGCGAAAGATGAGTAGCAGCAGTTGGCCGAGTATTCGGGCTTGCATTATGATAGCTAAGCTGGTGATGCAGCGCCGAGGAAAGGTCAGGGCTGATAATTCCATCTTTTGTGAGATTTGCTTTGACGTCCTGGGCTCAAACGGCCTAAAGCAAGAAAACATTAGACAGCTCATAGAGACTAAATTGAGGTGAGAAAATTATGAGGTCAAGTGGAAAGGGTCTAGAAAGTGTCCGTACATTACGAGGTCAGGTAAGCAAGTTCCGAATAAAAACACCTGCTGGAGCTTTGATTGAGCTAGCTCGACTGGCTCAGAAGAAGGAACAGTTGCGTTTGGAGCTAGAGAGGTGGTATGGGAGGATCAGAAAGATCCAATCCGAGTTAGAAGAAATTGACAAATCGGAAATATGGCTCAATCAATTCGTTGATGACCGCCAGGTACCGTCTGCTACACTATTGCCAGGCAAAAGCAAAAAATCCTCGCCATCTGTCCCTGCCGGTTTCCGTGAGATGAACATCCGATATTAGTAGCCGCCAGATGAGGAGAAGAGGAGGCTTGTTTTCGTGAGTCAGAAGGGGGCGCAGTTAATCTGCTGTGTGCTGGAGAAGCCAGAAGGAGCTCTTTCTAGCTGCAAAAAGGATCAGTTAGCCGTGATTCCTTACCGAGATGTTGCTGCGGTGGCAGGTAAATTAAGAGGGCAAAGTTGGGAAAAAATAAGCAAAGAAGAGTTCAATAGTTGGCTTACGTGGTATCAAAACGTAAACATTGATCTTCTCCAGCACTATACTATGATCCCTTTGAGATTTGGAAATGTTGTCCAGGATACTGAGAGCATAAAAGACTTCCTGTCCCGAACCTATCTTCATCTTAAGTCAGCTCTTAATAGGGTAAGGGGGAAAGCTGAATTTGTGGTGCAGCTTTCCTGGGACCTAAAAGCCGTTCTGCAAGAAATAGCTCAAGGTTGGGGAAAAAAACTGGATTCCTCAACACCAGTAGAGAGTGGGAAGATTCTTTTTGAAGCTGCTGAGGAGAAAAGGAAGCTCCTAATTAATGCTATGCATGACAGGCTGTTTCCCCTCTCTGTCGACTTCGCAGAAGGGAAGCCAACTGATGGACGAATGTTGACAAATCGGAGCTATCTTATTGAAAGGGAGAAGGAATCCCTCTTTGATGAGGCGATGGAAAAGCTCGGCCGGGAGAACAAAGCATATCTAACCTTTCGATATATCGGCCCTATCCCGGCTTATAGCTTTGTTCCCTTAGAGTTTGACAAGGGGAATTTTGATTTAATCAATGAGGCGAGAAAGATTTTGCGACTCCCACAAAAGTCCTCTTTGGAGACCATAAAAGCAAATTACCGCAAATTATCTTTAGAATATCACCCCGACAGGAATCCTGACCATCAGGCTATGGAGGAGCATTTCAAAAAGATAACTCAGGCATATGATGTTTTAAAATCCTACTGCTACAGCCTGGGAGAGGCTGCTCAGTACTCCTTTATCAGGGAAGATGTAGAATCGATTTTCATAGTTAAATAAAAGAAGTTGATGGGTAAATTTGACCAACGCGGATATAATAGCGGCTTGGTAAGGTGTCTGAAGTATGAAGATGATCCCCCAATCAGAGCAATCGGAAAAGAAATTGAATCAGAGTAAGTTCTTTTACGCGGTGATTTTGGCTGATGGAGGCCAGGAATTCAGAGCCATTGGTTTGGATGAACAAAGAGTATACACTGTCGCCTATCAGGACATCGCTGCCGTGGTCAGTGACTACCCTCAGGTAGATTCTATAAAACTTCTACGAAAAAACCTTTCCCCTTACCACCGTGTCTGTAGAGAACTGGGAAAAGCCTTCACCACTTTACCAGCCAGGTTCGGCCAGATAGCACAGGACGAGGATGAGGCCCTAAGAGTACTAAGGGAGAATTACAGAAAGCTCCGAGGTGAGTTGGGCAGGTTACATAACAAAGTAGAGATGGGCTTAAAGCTTTGGTGGGAGGTGGACAATGTACTCCAATATTTTCTCACTCAAGATCAAGAGCTTAAGTCTTACCGGGACAAACTCTTGCGTAAATCCGGACCCCCCAGCCGTATGGAGCAATTGGATTTTGGTAGATATTTCTATGACAGGATGAATGCCGTGAGGCAAGGCATTGCTAAAAAAGTGCTGTCCTGTCTTCCGCCAGGAGAGGTGAGAGTTGAGGACCCCAGCGAGGACAAGATGGTGATGAATGCCGCCCTCTTGGTAAGAAAGGAGGAATTAAAAGAGTTTGAAAAGGGTGTGAACAAAGCAGCTTCCTCCTTCGGCGAAGAGTACCGCCTGAATATAGACGGGCCCTGGGTGCCATTTAGTTTTGTGGAGCGTCTGGAGTTAGGACTTAAGCGATAACTTTAAGAAAGGTTAGAAATGGCATTTTTGTTGGATGATATTCTTTTGTCTCCGGCTAAATTTCTGCATTTTATTGCTAAGAGTCTCGGGGAAGAGGCAATGAAAGAGGTTCTGGATGAGGACGGGGTGAGAAAAGAGCTAAGGGAGATTTATAGGCTGCTTGAAAGTAGTAAGATCTCCCAGGCTGAATTTGACAGGCGAGAGAGGGATCTAATCGTCCGTCTGGAGCGGATTGAAGCCTATAAGGGTAGAAAATCGACTTAATAACCCTCACTTTCAGTAAAGAGGGTTAAACCATATCATAGGGGGAGGAATATTATGGAGCTGAGAGAGGTCAGTGAGAAAGCAAAGAAGGAACTTCGAGCTGTGATGAGTCTGGAGTTTTCCTCCGTTACCGCAGCTTTCAAAATCGAGGATGGCTGGCGAGTGACAATTGAACTCATCGAAAGGAAAGCTGTCCCCGATACCCAGGATCTTTTGGGATTGTATGAGGTACGGCTCGATGATGATGGCCGCATGGTAAACTTTGAGCGCAAAACAATGCGCCATCGAGCGGATGTAGAGGCGGCCGCAGAATAGACCCTGATAGTGCGGGTTTATAGATAATATAATTTGATGGAGGAAAAAATGGCTCTACAACCCGAAAGAGATGGCGGCGGCGGTACTTTGGCTGATCTGATAGACATGATTCTGGATAAGGGACTGGTAATTAATGCAGATATTGCGGTATCCGTAGCTGGAGTTGAACTACTGGGGATAAAGATAAAGGCAGCTCTGGCATCATTTGAAACCGCGGCAAAATACGGTCTGGAGTTTCCTTCAGGGACTAACCTCGAGACAAAAGCCTGGGAAGAAGCAAAAGTAGCCAAGGAAACCTGTCTTCAATGTGAGAAGAAGGTAGCGGTAGAGGAACTTATGTCCCTTGGCTGCCCCTGGTGTGGCTGGATACCAGCCAAAGTAAAAGCACTCAAGCCAGAAGCATAGATTCTAGTCAATGAACTACGAATAATGAACTAATTAGTCACCCAGACAGGGAATTGGAACGAGGCGATTTATGTCTATAAATATTAATGAAGACAATCTGAAACACGGACTTTTAGGTTTGGTTATCGCCATAGTAGAGATAATCGGAGATGCACTTAAACATCAGGCTTTAAGGCGTATGGAAGGCGGAAGCTTGAATGATGAAGAGATTGAAAGGTTAGGGAGGGCTCTTGAGGAAATTGATATTGCCATTGATCAACTAAAGGGAGAACAGGGAATCACCGAGACAGTTAAGAATGTGCGGGATGGACTGGATGATCTGGTAGATGATGTTCTGGATCAGATGATAAACCCTGTTAGAAGGCCTAAAAGGAACTCTGGGTCTGGTAAAATACTACAGGTGGGGCCTTCTAATAGGGCAAATCCAGAAAGATGGGCCAGGGAGGAGTTTAAGAAGAAGAGGGGAGGATAGGTTGGTGGAGGGAAGATACGTTTATTGCGTGGCAGAGAGTAATGATAGAATCAACCTGGGCGGGGTTGGAATTGAGGGCAGCCAGGTCTATACCGTCCCTTATAAAGACCTGTGTGCAGTGGTCCATAATTGTCTAGCCCAACCTTATGAGTCAAGAGATAAGAAAGTGGTAGAGAACTGGGTTGTAGCCCATGAGGAGAGCATAGAAGTGGCTCGAAAGAGGTTGGGGACAGTTCTCCCCCTGGGATTTGATACTATAATCAAGGCTGATGAGGAAGACCCGGAGGAAGTGGTTAGAGCTTGGCTAAAGGAAGATTATCAGAGCTTAAGAGAGAAACTAAATAAAGTAAAAGGTAAAGTTGAATATGGTGTCCAGATCTCCTGGGAGCCTAAAATTATCGTTAGAGAACTCATAGAAGAAGATTACGAACTGAAGAGATTACATGAAGAGATTAACTCTAAACCCAAAGGTACGGCCTATATGTATAAGCAAAAGTTAGAAAAGTTAATAAGGAGAAAATTAGAAAAAGAGGCCGAGAGGTATTTTCAAGAATTCTATGAAAAGATTAAACCCTGCACTAATGAGGTTAAAATAGAAAAGTTGAAGAAAGAGGATGAGCCAAAGCAGATGCTTATGAACCTATCCTGCCTGGCTGGTGAGAATGATAAAATTCTGGGTGATGAATTGGAGAAAATCAATAATAGGGAAGGGTTTTTTGTCCGCTTCACCGGCCCCTGGCCCCCGTACTCATTCGTGTAAGAAGTTAGGCAGTTCCCAGTGCTGCGGTTCCCAGTGGGGCAGTTAGACAGTTCCCGGTGTTGCAGTGCTGCAGTTGGAGAATACATGAAGATTAGTACATTTGAAGAAATCAAAGCTTGGCAGGAGGCAAGAAATTTAACAAGCTTAATTTATAAGGTTACATATTCAGCCAAATTCAAAAAAGATTATGGGTTATCCAGCCAAATTCAAAGAGCAGCAGTATCTATAATGGCCAATGTAGCCGAGGGTTTTGAACGAAGAAGTAAAAATGCGTTTATACAGTTTTTAAACTATGCGTCTGCATCTAATGCTGAATTACAAAGTCATCTATATGTAGCCTTAGATCGAGATTATATAAGACAAGAAGATTTCCAGGCTATTTATAATAAGTCTAAAGAAGTTGGTAGGCTTATAAATGGTTTCATTTCTTATTTAAGAAAAGAGAGTACCTAACCGCACCACCGCACCACTGGGAACTGGGAACTGGGAAC